>JAVBXM010000040.1 GCA_030824585.1 Phaeospirillum sp.
AGCGACCACTTTTGAGGAAGACCGGCCATGAGCACAATTCTCGTTATCGTCTTGCTGATCGTTCTGCTGGGCGGCGGCGGCGGATATTACGCCCATGGCCGCTACGGCGGGGCCGGGCTGGGCGGCGTCCTTGGTCTGGTTCTCGTCGTTCTCCTGGTGCTTTGGCTGCTTGGCGGTCTTGGCGGCAGAGGCACCCTGTAGATCGGCGCCGCATGGCCGACTCCCCCGACCATCTCGATCAGAGCGTACGGGAGATTTCCAATCTTCACGCCCTGCATTACCGCAGGGCGACACCCATTGAACGGCACCTGGATGGCGCCATCACGAAATTGAGCCATCCGGCGCTGCTGGTATCCCTGACCATCGGCGTCATCGGCTGGATCGGCGTCAATCTGGCGCTGGCCCTGGCCGGCGGCCATCCGATCGACCCGCCGCCCTTTCCCTGGCTGCAAGGAGTGGCGTCCATGGCCTCGGCCTATCTCGCCGCCCTGATCCTGACCACCCAAAGCCGCGAGGACGGACTGACCCGGCACCGCGACCAGTTGACCCTGGAACTGGCCATCCTGGCGGAGCGCAAGAGCGCCAAGATCATCCAGCTTCTGGAGGAATTGCGCCGTGACAACCCCGGAGTTCTCGACCGGGTGGATGACGTGGCCGACGCCATGGCCAGACCCGCCGATGCCTGCGCCGTGCTGAGCGCCATCGAGGAGGTCCATCGGCTGGTGATCGAGGAAAAGGGCAAGGGCGCCGCTGCCCCCTCAGCGCTCGCTAACCGCCCGCTCGAGACCGGCGAATAGAGGGCCGGCCACGGCTCCCAGTACGGTGCGCGTGCCGGTGACGATGGTGACCGACACCGGAACCCCCGGCGACAGGGGATAGACCTCGCCCGCCTCGCCCTGAAACTCCGCCGCGTCGGGAGCGATATCGACCAGATAATTGAACTGCCGGGAATGCTCGTCGGCGCTGCTGTCGGGGGCGATTTGGGCCACCACGCCGTACAGGGGAGCAAGATGCCCGTCCGGCGGGATCAGGGTGATCCTGGCCTTTTGGCCCACGCGCACATGCCCCACCTCTCCCGCCGGCAGCTTCACGTTGATCATGCGCCGGACATCGTCGGGAACGATTTCCACCGCCGGCTCGCCGGGACGGAGTGTGGCGCCGGGTCCGGTGGCCGAAACGGTCTTGACGACGCCGCTCACCGGCGCGGTGAGATGCATGCCTTCCAGGCGCCGCTCCAGCTTGGGGCGCAGACTGGACAGGCTGTCCAGCTTGGCATGGGCCTCCTTCAGCGAACGGGCGATCTCTTCTTGCCATGCGCCGTCGATGGCGATCATGCGGCGGCGCGCCTTTTCCCCGTTGGCCAGTCCTTCCTGCAGGCGGCCGCTCAGTTCGGCGATACGCGCCTCATCCTCGCTGACCTGGAACCGCGAGGCCAGCCCCTTGTCCGCCAGCCCCCGCCGGGCCGTCATGCGCTGGCGCAGCGGCGCCAGGGTGGCGGAAAGGCCGACCACGCCGGCCTGGGCGGCGTCGATTTCGCTCTGGACCACCCGCAATTCCTCGGAATGACGCTGGTGACGGGTCCGAAACAGCGCCGTCTGCTGAGCGGCCGTGGCGGCAAGCAAGCCGGCAAAGTCGGGAACCATCTCCAGGCCCTCCGCCTCCAGGCGGCGGATATCGCCCTTCAGCGCCTCGGCCTCCGCCCGTTGCTGGGCTAGCTCGGCCCGGGCGGCGGTGGAGTCCAGGTCGATCAAGGCGTCACCGGCCGTCACATGCTGGCCGATGCGCACATGCAGTGCCGCCACGGTGCCGCCTTCGGCATGGCCCAGCAACTGCACCCGTTCGGGCGGCACCACCCGTCCGTCGGCCCCGGCCATGATGGCGACCCGGCTGTTGGCCGCCCAGACAAGGCCGGCGACAAGAATCAGAATGAGGCAGGCGACCGCCGCCTTGATCACCTTGCCGGGATCGTGACGGCCGGCATGGCTCTCCACCGGCGGAGCGACGGACGGAAGCCGACTTTGGGGCGCGATATGGTTCACGACACACCTCCCCGTCCCTCGCGCAAAAAGCCGATCACCGCCTCCATTGCCGGCTGGCCGCGCTTCAGGTCGCTCAGCATGCCGGCGGCCTTCAAGGCCATGCCGATGGCCCGCGACGCGATCAGGCCGATACCGAACAGAGTTCCCGGCGACAGGGTTCCATCCACCACCATGACCGCGCCGACCGCCAGGACAAAGGCGTAGGCGGCGCTGTTGGTGGCACCCATGGCGCTTTCGCGGACATTGCCGATACGGGCCATCGCCGAACCCCGGTCCATCCAGGTCATCACCGCGGCCAGGGTCCCGCTCCCTTGCGACGCCGAGAAGATGCCGCCACGCGCCCCATCGCGGCCAGCTCCCGCCACCGCCGAAACGCGCGACAGCACCATCTCCACGCAAATGGCCGCGACCATGGCCGCCGAGACGGCCACACCGATAGCTGGAGACAGCAGCCAGAGGGCCAGCAGATAGAGGATGACCGCCGCCACATCCATGAAGGCGGCGATCCTGGCGGCCGAATAGGTGCCGGCGATCATTTCCAGGGCGCCGATGGCCGGCCCCAATTCGCCGCCGCCGGTCCGCGCCAGAACCTCGACGCACAAGGTATCGTCGGCGGCGAGGCAGATGCCTTCCAGCAGGCGGTGTCGCAGGGTGCGCAGGGTCACCTCGGCCAGGATGGCCACGGCCAGCCCCATGGACAGGGTAACCAGGGTGCCCATCTGGCCATGGGCGGTAAACCGCCCCATCACCTGGGCGGCATAGACGCTGGGCACCAGGCCGAGAACAGCAATGAGGACCGAAAGCGCCACGGCCAGTCCGGCAAGAAGCGGCTGGGCGGCGAGGCGGCGGGTGAGTTCCGAGAACATTTCATGCTCCGACGGAGAAAAGAGGCGCCGGGTTCTCCCGGCGCCTGGGACAGGACCTCAGACCATGTGGAACCAATGGCTGTCCAAGCCGTCCACATGGACGTTCTGAAGCGTCACGTCGTGATTGGCCGACAGATGCAGCACGGCATCGCCGGCGGCATTGGCGGTGGCGTGGGAGATCACGTCCAGGACCGTCATGCTGGTGCCTCCCGCGCTGATTTCCAGTGTGTCGAAGCCCGGTCTGAAGGCGACGACGGTGTCATGGGCCGCAATCGCGGTGTGGAAGGCGAAGGTATCGTGCCCGGCGCCGCCCTTCAGGTAGTTGCTGCCCGCCCCGCCCTCCAGCCGGGTGGTGCCGCCGGCCCCGAACAGGAAGTCGTCGCCGGCCCCGCCGCGCAGGGTGTCGCTGCCCAGACCACCGATCAGGAGGCTGGCCCCGTTGCCGCTGACCAGCAGGTTGTTGCCGGAATGGGCCGCCAGCAGCCCATGGGCGGTGGCGGCGTTTGTGGTGCCGCCATCGCCGTAATAGACCTCCGAGTTCAGCAGGTGGTGGCCGTCCACCAGGGTGGGGGTAATGTCCCAGGTCTGGGTGGCGGCATAGCCGGTGGCGCTGGTGATCAGGCCGGGAGTCTGGCTGGTGACATAGGCATAGGCGGCCAGGTCGTCGGGATTGTGGGTGACGTTCCACTCCGCCGACAGCGCCGCCTTGGCGATGGCGGCGTAGCCGCCGCTGGGATCGTCCGCACCGTCCAGCTTGGTCGGCGCCGCCTGCCCGCCATAGGTCGAGGCATAGACCTCGCCCCAGGTCTGGAACACCGCCACGCCGGGCGCGCCCGGGCCGGTGGGGTTGTAATGGGACGTGTCCGCGGCGGGATCGGCGATGTTGATCCAGTATCCGGTGCCGTGCAGCGGATTGTAGCCGTCCTCGCCGTGCAGGAATCGCCCGGCGATGAAGTTGTTCTGCCAGGCCATGAACTCCCTGGCGCCGGCGAAGCCCAGATCGGCGGCGTGGGCCATGGCCAGGACCAGGAAGTCCTGCTGCCAGGGCGCGGTGATGGTGGGGTGGTAGGAGTCGAAGACATAGCCCTGCAACTCTCCCTGGGCCGCCCCCTTGGCGGTGCCCACGTATTCGTGCAGCAGGTTCGAGATATTGTTCTCCAGCTTCTCGGTGAAATAGGCCTTGAGCGGATCGCTGTCGGCGCTGACATAGGCGGCATCGGCCAGATCGCGAATGACCCAGGCGATTTCACGGATTTCCCCCATGGCGATGCCGGTGGCGCCGCCGCGATAGCCCGGATTGTAGGACAGCAGATCGTAATTGGCCTGGGCCTGGACCTGGCGGATGTAGTACTCGCTGCCCTGGGTCAGGGCCGCCATGTAGCCAAGCTCGGAGATATGGGCGGTATCCAGCTTCCAGCCGGTCTGGGACTGGATGGTGTCGAAATTGTTGGCGGGCTTGGCGGCGCTTTGGTTGCGCCCGTCGAGCCACAGATCCGGGTGGGTGTCGAGGGTGACCAGGGAGCCGTCGGCATTGGCGGCGTGATAGGGCGACGATCCGGCGGCATCGGCATTGGCCAGCATCACCCGCTCGGCGTCCTGGTCCTGGGACACCAGCCAGTTGGCGCTCCACTTGTTGGTGATGCCGATATCGCCACGCCCGCCGGTCATGGGCTGGTACTGAACCACCGCCGCATTGCCGAGCAGGCTGTGATCGCCCGTGGCGATGGCCGCCAGATCGGCATTGATGCTGTTGGCGGTGACGCCCACCGTCGTGTCGTAGCCCATCACCGCGCCGGTGCGCTCCAGATAGGCCACATCGTAGGCCACATGGAGAGGCGACGCCGCACCGCCCCACGTCTCCTTATGCCATTCCTGCATGGGCGCCTGAGTCACGCCGGTCTGGCTGAACTGGGTCTGGCCGTGGCTGGAGATGGTGACGTCGTAGCTGTAGGTCTTGGCATCGGAGCTGAAGATGCGGTCGTTGCGCGCCTGCACGTCGGTCAAGAACGTCCCGTCGGCATTGCCCCGGATGTTCATCACCACGTGCAGCGAGCCGCTGAGCGCCACGTCCACCTGAACCTCGCCGGCCAGGGGGCCGGACAGGATGGTCCTGGCGGTGCCGTTGGCCATGGACTCGCTCAGGGCCTGGGCGGCGTCGATGGTCCGCAGGCTGGTGGTTCCGTCGGTATTATGGAAGGTGAAGGCCACCTTCGTGTCGTAGCCATGGGCGGCAAAGGAATGGGGGTCCACCGGAGACGGCACGGCCGCCGCGCTGCCGCCGCGCCCCAGCATGACATCCATGGCCGAATTGGCGGCAAGCGAGGGCGCCGCCAGGGAAATCACCGCCTGCTGGACCGAGCCGTCGGCGTAATGGGTACGGGCGTCGACCTGCACCACGACCTCGTGGCCGTTGACCTGGGCGACGAGATGCCCATTGGCGGGCAGATCGCCCTTGGCGAAGACCTGGCCGAAGGTGACGGTGTGCGCCTCGCTGACGGCGGCGGTGTTGTTTTCCAGGTGAACGGCGACAATATCAGCGGCCTTGGCCGCCGCCGGAACCGCCGGCGCATGGTGGACCACCCCGCTGCTGACCACCCCACTGCCGCTTGGAACCGAGGGCGTGGCCGCCGGCTGCGTCGTGTAGACCCCGCTGGCGACGTCATAGGTCGCGTTGGAAAAAGCGATCTTGCCGATACCGTCCAGATGGACGACCGTGCCGGTGGCGTGGATGTCGGTCACGTCGAGGCCGCCGGCCGCGTTCTTGGCGATGGCGTACCAGGAACTGTAATTGGCGAACGCGGCCGTGTCGGTTCCGCCCATGCCCTGCACCAGCCTCGTGCTGGTCCCCACCTGCAATATGTCGTTGCCCGCGGTGCCGACCACCCCGCCCAGCGAGGAGCCGTCGGCGAATTTCAGCATCTGGATATTGTTGGCGGTAACGCTCTGCGAGGTGGCCTTGTCCAGTACGGTGAAGACGCCATGAACCCCGGAGGTCACCGTATAAGCGCTTTGGACCTTGGCGAAGAGAGCGGTATTGATGCCGGCCCCGCCGTCGACCACCTGGGCGGCCGCCATGACCTTCATGGTGTCGTTGCCGTCGGTGCCCAACTGGATCAGCTTGGCCGAAGCGACGTCGTAGCTGAGACCGTCGGAGAACTTGAGCGTGGCGATGCCGTCCAGGTGGACGACCGTCCCCGTGGCGTGGATGTCGGTCACGTCGAGGCCGCCGGCCGCGCTCTTGGCGATGGCGTACCAGTTGCTGTAATTGGCGAACAGCGCGGTATCGGTCCCGCCCTTGCCCGTCACCAGCCTTGTCATGGCGGTAACCTGCAAGGAATCATTGCCCGTGGTGCCGCCGACCTCGCCCAGCCTGCCGCCATCGGCGAATTTCAGCACCTCGACATTGCTGGCGGTAATGCTCTGCTGAGTGGCCTTGTCCAACACGGTGAAGACTCCCCGCGCGCCGGAAGTCACGGTATAGGCGCTTTGGGCCTTGGCGAAGACCGCCGTATCCATACCGCCGCCGCCATCGACCACCTGCGCCCCGGCCTTCACCGTCATGGTGTCGTTGGCGCCGGCGCCTTGAATGACCATCTTGGCCGATGCGGTGTCGTAATTGAGACCATCGGCGAATTTCAAGGTCGTGATGCCGCTGATCGCCGTTCCCTTCAAGGTCCCATGGACCGTATCGGTCAAGGTCAGCGAACCGTTGGCGTTCCGGGTGATCTGATAGCTGTCATGGCCATAGCCCAGCACGATGCTGTCATTGGCGAACTTGCCCAGGATGGAGGCCAGAGGATTGGAGACGTTGGGGATGACGAAAGCCTGATTGGCCGCGGTAGCGGCGATTCCCCATTGGCCGCTGGCCGCATTGTAGGTCCAGTTGTCACTGAAGGCGTAGGTGTTGATGCTTTTCAGCACAATGTCCCCGACACCCGTAATCGCGCAGCGCAGCACCTTGGAGCCATCAAGGTTGGTGACAAGGCTGTAGAGCGAATGATCGTACTGCAGACTGACGGCGGCCATCTCGATTCCTTTCGCCTGTCGCGATTTTCTCGACGCAACAGAGCCAACTTCCACGCCCGTTCCCAGAACCAACAGCCGCCTGCCCCAGGGAATCCCGCGGATGGAATCGACCGGAGCCCACGCCTGCCGCCAAGTAAATATAAAAATATCACTCGGCAAGAGGACGTATACACGATCAATAACCGCGCACTCAACAAAATCTATAATAATTATTATTTAGATCAACACGATAAAAACTAACAACATATCCTTATATATTTTAGAATCAATTTTACACATCCATGCCATCTCATAATAAATATTAAATTTTTCTCATCTGTAGTGAGGGAGAAGGCCAAAAACACCAGAGACACAGCAACGAAAGTCAATAGCCATACAAAATACAGATAACAAACAGATATAAAAATACTGTAATGGCATATTAATTATGGGTATTTTCCGATCCTGCCACCACATGACTACAAACATATAATATACATCAACACTCAATCTACGCAGAGTGAAGAACTGCACCAATACAGGAGCCATATCGTGGAAGAAAATACATCCATTACCACAGGGTCCCTTATCGCGGCGGATAAGGTGAACGGCACTGCCGTTTTCGACCTGGCCGGCGATAAGCTGGGCAGCGTCGAGAACATCATGATCGACAAGATCAGCGGCCGCGCGATCTACGCCGTCATGTCCTTTGGCGGCTTCCTCGGCGTGGGCGAGAAGCATCATCCGTTGCCGTGGACCGCCCTGCGGTACGACGAGAACAAGGAAGGCTACGTGATCAACGTCGACAAGAAGCAGTTGCAGGACGCGCCGAACTACGACCGCGCCTCGGAGTTCAACTGGACTCACGATTACGGCCGCAAGGTCGACAATTTCTACAAGGTTCCAAGCTACTGGATGTAGGGATTGCTCGCGGACGGAAGCTTCCGTCCCCGCCGGACCTGCCCAAAAAGTTCACCGAGCCGTGGCGATCCAGGCTCGGTGAACTTTACCGCTACACGGCGGCTGGCCCCAAGGATCACCCAGGGGATCAGCGTACGATGAGATTGTTCTTGACCTCGTGAACCCCCTGGACGCTGCGGGCAACCTCGCCGGCCCGGCTCTTGACCTGGGCCGAATCGACGAAGCCGCTCAGTTGAACCACGTCTTGCATGGTCTCGACGCTGATTTGCTGCGACTTCAACGAGGGATCGTTGAGGATCTGGGCCTTGACCTTGGCGGTGAAGGTGGCGTCGTCCACATATTCGCCCGCGGTCTCGCGGCCGGAAAACGCCGCGCAGGCGGAAAGGGCGGCTGCCACGGCGATTGCGGCGATGGATCTTTTGAGAATGGCGGCTCTATGATTCATAACGATATTCCAATCAATAAACGATAGATTCAACCGAGACGACCATGCCAGAGGCAGACACAACTGCTTTCCGGGCATAGACATCAGAACAGATGATATATCGTCCAGAATAATCGCAGCAGCGTCGGAATATACTCTGGCGATTGACTGGGGTTTTGGCTGCGGCAACAGTGCTGGAATGCCCCCTCCCCAAAAGGCGACACTCCAGCACCGGCATGGGCAGATGGTTTCCGACTGTGGCTCCTCTTGACGAAAGCCTGGAATTGTCCCCGTTGGACAGGTCGGCCCCCTCATCGGCGATGCATCGTTTCAGCGGGTCTTTCACGACGCGTCTGAAGGCAATGCCGATGTCTCCGCGCATCTGGCAGGCTTACTTGGCGTAGATGAATTCGGGCAGGGACTTCAGGCTGTCCTTGGTCGCGCCGGGCAGGGCAAATCCCTTGTCGTCCTTCGAGGCCCGCAGATCCTCGTAACGCACGGCGATCAGCTTGTCACCGATCCCCAGATAGCCGCCCACCGATACGATGGCGAACAGGGCGCGCTGGTCCCTGGAAACGATCAGATCGTCGATCTTGCCGATGGTCTCGCCCTTGTCGTTGGTGATGTGGCTGCCGAGAATCTTGCTTGCGCGATAGCCGAGCGCAACCGCCTTCACATCAATGGCGCTGACCACCTGCTGCGTGCCTTGGGCGAATGCCGGAACGCTTGCCGACATGGCGGCAACCGTCATCATCACGCCCATGGCGGTATTCATGATCATCTTCATTTACGTTTTCCTCGCATCAAGCGATTCGCGGCCTGAACAGCCCCGACCGCAGAAACCATAGGAGGAGTACCGACAGGCGAAAAACCGTCGGAAACTACTCACCCCAGGACTACCGTGACGCGATGGGTGGCGCCGTCGTCATGAAGGCGTAAGCGCAACGGCCGCTCCGCCACCGACACGTCGTCCAGGGCGGCCAAGGCGATCCCATGCTCGACACCCCGGGGGTTCTCCACCCCGATCTCGTAGCGCGCCGAACCATGCCGCAGCACCACGTCGAAGCCGGGCCAGTGCTTGGGGATGCGGGGGTCCACATGCAGCAGGTCGCCGTGCACGACAAGCCCCAGGATGCTTTCGATCCCGGCGCGCTGCATCCAGCCCGCCGAGCCGGTATACCAGGTCCAGCCACCACGCCCGACATGGGGCGGCTTGGCATAGATATCGGCGGCGACCACGTAGGGCTCGACCTTGTAGCGCAGCACGGCGGCGCGGGTCCGGGCATGGTTGATGGGGTTGAGCAGCGCGAACAAGCCGGCCGCCTTGTCCCCCTCGCCCAGGGCGGCGAAGGCCATGACCGACCACAGGGCGGCGTGGGTGTACTGGCCGCCGTTCTCGCGGATACCCGGGGGATAGCCCTTGATGTAGCCGGGCTCCAGCACGGTCTTGTCGAAGGGCGGCGCAAACAGCAGGGCCACCCCGTCTCGGGGCCGGATCAGCTCGCGCTCCACCGCCGCCATGGCCTGACGGGCCCGTCCGGGCTCGGCCGCCCCCGACAGCACCGCCCAGGACTGGGCGATGGAATCGATGCGGCATTCCTGGGCCGCCGAAGTGCCGAGCGGCGTGCCGTCGTCGAAATAACCCCGGCGGTACCAATCCCCGTCCCAGGCTTCGCGCTCCAGGGAGGCTTGCAACAGGGCGGCGTGAGTCCGCCACAGTTCGGCTCGGATCGACTGTCCCCGTGCCTGGGCCAGGGGGATGAAGGCGGTCAGGGTGGCATGCAACAGCCAGCCCAGCCAAACACTCTCCCCCAGGCCGCCCTCGCCGACCCGGTTCATACCGTCATTCCAGTCGCCGCCCCCCATGAGCGGCAGGCCGTGGACACCCGAAGCAAGGCTGTTATCCAACCCACGGGCGCAGTGCTCGAACAGGGGAGCGGCCTTGTCCGACACCGTGGGAAGGAAGAAGCTGTCATGGGCACCGTCGACCAACTTCTCGCCTTCCAGAAAGGGCACCGCCACGTCGAGAATCGCCGCGTCTCCCACCGCGTCGACATAATGGGCGACGGCATGGCCCAGCCAGACCCGATCATCGGAAATGCGCGTGCGCACCCCCAGGCCGGAATGGGGCAGCCACCAATGCTGGACGTCGCCTTCGACGAACTGACGCGATGCCGCCCGCAGCAGATGCTCGCGCACCAGTCCGGGGCAGGAACCGGCCAGGGCCATGCCGTCCTGAAGCTGATCGCGGAAGCCGTAGGCGCCGCTGCCCTGATAGAAGCCCGAACGCGCCCAGAACCGGCACACCAGGGTCTGGTACAGCAGCCAGCCGTTCAGCATGACGTCCATGGAGCGGTCGGGGGTCTTCACCTGGATTTTGCCCAGCACGCCGTCCCAATGGCGTCCGACCTCGGCCAGCACGGCGTCGAGATCGGCGGCACGGTAATGCAGGATCAGGCTCCGCGCCTCGTCGGCGCTGGCCGCCTGCCCAAGGAAGACAACGATTTCCACGCTGCCGCCGACCGGCAGTTCGACGCTGGTGCGCATGGCCCCGCAGGGGTCCAGCCCCGCCCCGACCAGATTGGACAGCGGCACCGCGCCCGCCAGTACCGCGGGAGCGGCCAGCGTGCCGTTGCGGCCGATGAATTCGCGGCGGTCGCCGGTCCACTCCGTCTGGCTTCCACCGAGATCCATGAAGGCCACCCGCGCGCCAAAGGCGACGTTCCAGGGATTGCGGGCGAACATCGCCCCGGTTTCTCCATCCATCCCGGTGATCACGAACGGCAGCGACGCCGAACGCGATGCCCCCAGAACCCATTCCACGTAGGCGGTGACGCCGAGATGGCGGACGCGCCCCGACCGGTTGCGCAAGGTAAGGCGGGAAATCTTGATGGAGCCATTGATGGGGACATACTGCACAAGCTCCGAGGCGATCTCGTGCGCGTTCCGCTCGAAGCGGCTGTATCCCCAGCCGTGGCGGGCCACATAGGTCGCCGCCTCGTCCCGGATGGGCAGGGCGGTGGGGCACCACACCTCGCCGGACTCGGTATCGCGCAGATAGAACGCTTCGCCCGGACGGTCGCTGACCGGGTCATTGGACCAGGGCGTGATCTGGTTTTCGTGGCTGTTGGCCGACCAGGTGAAGCCGCCGCCCTCGGTGGGGACCTGGAAGCCGAATTCGGCATTGGCGATGACGTTGATCCAAGGCGCCGGCGTCCACTGGCCGGGACCAAGGATGGTGACGTATTCCCGCCCTTCCTCCGCGAAGCCGCCAAGACCGTTGAAGAACTCCAGCGGCGGCAGGGAGGGCACCACCTGCGGTAATGGCGGAGCGCTTCCCCGTCTCGTCACGGCCTTGGGCGGCGCAACGCCGTAGCGGCCGACCCAGTCGAGCTGCTCGGACAGGGTTCCGCGCTGGGCCACCAGAACGATCCGCGCCACGGCGGCCAGAAGACCCTGCGTCTCCGCCGGAACCAGAGCCGTCCGCAACACGAACACCCGCCCCTTCGGCCCATCGGCCACGTCCGGAGTCCGTGACTGGCTGGTCCTGGCCAGGGCTTCGAGGGCGACATGCAAGTCCTGGACATAGGACGACTGATGCTCGTTCAGGATCACCAGATCGACGGCCAGTTGCTTCATGCGCCAGTATTCATGCGCCTGCAGCAGGTCCCGGACGATGTCGAGATATTCCATGTCGGCGATGCGCAGGAACACGATGGGCAGGTCGCCGGAAATCCCCAATCCCCACAATCCGGATTGCGGCCCCGCGCCGCGCCGGATGGTGTCCGAGATGGGACGCAGCAGTGGCGCCGCATGGATCACATGCCCGGCCAGACGCTGGAACAGGCCGGCTTCGCCCGCCGAAATGCCCAGATGGTGGAGTTGCACCTGGGCCTGGGTCCAGGCCAGGGTCGCCGCCCGCCCGAAGGCGGTGGCGTCGCGGTGCCGGTCGATGCTGTCCAGAACGCCCTTGCGGGTCGAAGCGGCCATGGTCCAGAAGGCGACGCGCGCCACACCGCCAGGGGCGATCCGCACCCGGCGGCGCAACGCGAAGATCGGGTCCAGCACGGGACCCACCGTGTTGGAAAGGGGGCGGCCGTCGGCCATGGCCATGGGAGTCCGGATGCCCCGCCCCCGGCTGAGAAAGCGGGCCCGGTCGGTTTCGACCTCGCAAGGCCCCACCGATTCGCCGTCGACCACGGCCAGATGGGCCGCCCAGACCTCGGGTTCCGAGGCGGCGCGCCGCCGCCTTGTGGCTACGATGGCCCCCAGATCGGTCAGATGCTCGGTCTCGACGAACAGCTTGTAGAAGGCCGGATGGGAGACGTCGGCGGCCTGGGCCGTCAATACCAGTTCGGCATAGGAGGTGACCTCCACCTCCCGGACACGATTTCCGGTGTTGGAAATGGAGACGCGGCGGATTTCGGCATCGTCCTCGGGCGAGATCAGCACCTCCAAGGTAGTGACCAGCGTTCCGTCCCGGCGGACGAACTCGGCGCGATCCTCGGTGAAGGTGACGTTGTAGGCCTCGGGCTCGATGCCGCTGGGTTGGAACCCCGCCGACCAGACATTGCCGCTACGGACATCTCTGAGGAAGATGTAGGAGCCGCAATCATCGCAGGTGGAATCCTCGCGCCACCGGGTAATGGCCACGCTCCCCCAGCGGCTGTAGCCCGAGCCGGCGGTGGTCAGCATGGTGGCAAACCGGCCGTTGGACAGCAGGTGGATCGCGGGCGTCGCCTGATCCGCCGAGACGAAGCGCCGCCCACCGGACGGCGCGACATCATCGGCGCCGACATCCGACCTTACCTCGGCCGCCCAGACATGGGCCACCGACACGTCGCGCGGCATGCGTTCCTGCAGCAGCAATTCCGTCGCCTGAACCAGGGGCTCGGCATGGAAGCGCGCCCGCATGCGGCCATCGAACAGGGCATTGGCTATGGCGACGATGGTCATGCCCTGATGATGGGCCATGAAGGCGCGGACCACGGCGTTGGCCTCGCCCACCGGCACGCGGGCGGGAGTATAGTCCAAGGCTTCGTAGAAGCCGTGGCGTCCGCGTCCGCCCGCCGCCGCCAGCCGTGACAGATTGGCCGACGCGGCGACGGGATCGACCATGGTGGCCAGCGCGGTGGCATAGGGCGCGATGACCAGATTCTCGCCCAGCCCACGCTTCAGCCCCAGGCCGGGAACGCCGAAATTGGAATACTGGTAGGTGAATTCCAGGTCGCGGGCGTTGAAGGCCGACTCGGAGATGCCCCAAGGCAGGTTCAGGCCCGTCGCATAATCGACCTGGCGCCGCACCGCCAGCCGGGTGGTCTGTTCGATCAGGCTTCCGGTCGGCGCCCGCATGATCAGCGAGGGCATCAGGTATTCGAACATGGACCCCGACCACGAGATCAGCGTGGCCTTGTGCGCCACCGGTGTGACGGCGCGGCCCAGGCGGAACCAGTGGCGGGCGGGAACATCGCCCTTGGCGATGGCGAAGAAGCTGGCCAGCCGCGCCTCCGACGCCAGGAGATCATAGCAATTGGAATCGAGGATGCCCTCGGGCGCCAGATATCCGATGGAGAGCAGCATGCGCTCCTCGTCGAGCAGGAAGCCGAATTGCATGTCCATGGCCATGGCCCGCGCCTTCCGGGCCACGGCCTCGATCCGCGATGCCAGCGTCTCGGCGCCGTCCTGCTGGTCGCGGCGATGGCTGGCGATGGCGTTCAGGACGGCCTGGGCCCAGAACAGCAGGTCGGTGCCGGCGACGTCATCGCGCTCGATGGCCAGGGTATTGGCGATATCGACCACGATCTCCGCGCCGTCGGCCATCTCCGAGAGAAGCTTTCGCCCGCCGCCGCCCTGTTGCCGCGCCATGGCGGCCAGCCTGGCCAGGACATCGTCCAACTGGCGCAAGGTCACGGTCTGGGTCTGGCGCCCGTCCCGCAGGCAGGCCGCCTCCTCGCGCATCAGCCCGATGGCGTCGGCGATGCCGGCAAGGCAGGTCTCCATGTCCAGATCGACGCCTTGCCAGTCCCGGCAGGCATTGGCCAGGGCGATCAGATGGCCCGCCAGATTGCCGCTGTCGACCGAGGAAACGTATTTGGGATCGAGCGCCCGCAAATCCGTCGTGTCGTACCAATTGTAGAAATGACCGTTGAAGCGCTCCATGCCCTCCATGGTGGCCAGGGTGGACCCCAGCCGCTCGACGGCCTCGTTCGTTCCGATCCACCCGAAATCCCGGGCGCACACCACCGACAGCAGATAAAGGCCGAGATTGGTGGGCGATGTCCGGTGGGCGATCACCGGAAGCGGATCCTCCTGGAAATTGTCCGGCGGCAGCATATGATCGGCCTGGGTGACGAAGGTCTCGAAGAACCGCCATGTTCGCCGTGCCGTCCGCCTCAGGATCACGACATCGGCCTCGGAGATGGACTGGCCCTCGGCCACGGGCGGCGATCGGCTGGCCCACCGGGCAACCGCCGGAGACGCCCACCACAGGGCTGCGAAGGCCAGCGCCAGCGGCCAGCCGCCCAGCCCTCCGCCGTCCGGGCCGGCGACCACCGCGACGACCACCGCCAGCAGGCCGAGCAGCACCGCGCTGACCATCCGGCGGTAGAACCCGACGAGATCGAGTCTCTCCTCCAGGGCCGCCTGGGCGGCTGGAACCCATTCCAGCAGATGCCGGCGGCTGACCAACAGGCGCCACAATGTGCGGCCGATGGCATCGCACATGAGCCAGACATGGTGGGCCAGGAAGATGATGATCAGGCCCGAAAGGGATGCGGCCAGCCAGAGGTCGCCGGCCAGGGCGCGCAGATGGCTGTCCAGGCTGACCTCGCGGCGGCAGGGCCGGATGGCGGCGATCACCGGAAGCAGGGCCGGCAGGATGATGGTCGACAGCACGAAGGCGGTCCAGACCAGGGCATGGTCGAGGGGCAGGACCCAGCCGGCCGTCAGGGCAAGCACCGCCATGGGCGCCGACAGCGTCCGGCGCAGGTTATCCAGCATCTTCCATCGGCCGATGGCCGGAATGGCAGTGACGCCCGGGGCGGCTGCAACCTCCCTGGGACCGCGCCCGACGATCCAGGGCAGCAACTGCCAGTCCCCCCTGGCCCAGCGGTGATTACGCAAGGCGCAGACGTCGTAGCGGGCGGGAAACTCCTCGACAACCTCCACATCGGTAGCCAGACCGGCGCGGGCGAAGACCCCCTCGAACAGGTCATGGCTGAGCAGGGTGGAGTCCGGCACCCTTCCCGCCAGGGACGCCTCGAAGGCATCCACGTCGTAGATGCCCTTGCCGGCGTAGGAACCCTCGCCGAACAAGTCCTGGTAGACGTCGGAAATGGCTGAGGAGTAAGGGTCGATGCCGCTGAGGCTGGAGAAGATGCGCTGGAACAGCGACCCCTCCCGGCCGACGGGCAGCGAGGGCGTGACGCGCGGCTGCAGCACCGCATAGCCTTCCGTCACCCGTCCGACCGTTTCATCGAAACGGGCGTGATTGAGCGGATGAGCCATCTTGCCGATCAGCCGGCGCACCGTATCACGCGGCAGCCGCGCGTCGGCGTCCAGGGTCACCACATAGCGGACATCCGGCGGCACCCGGACGGGCTGGCCGTCGGAGCTGATGAACGAGGTATCGGCGGCCCCGCGCAGCAGCCGGTTCAATTCATGGAGCTTGCCGCGCTTGCGTTCCCAGCCGATCCACCGGCCTTCGCCCGGACTCCACCGCCGCCGGCGATGGAGCAGCAGGAACCGGGCGCCGCCCGGTGATGGGCCGTAGCGGGCGTTGAGCCGGGCGATACCGTCCGCCGCGGCCGCCAGCAGAGCCTGGTCCCCTTCGGCCTGCTCGGTCCCGGCATCGATCCAGTCGGACAGCAGGGCGAAATGAAGATCGCCGCCCAGGCTGGCGAGATGATGGATCTCCAGGCGCTCCACCTGCTCGGCGACGCCATCGGCGGAGGTCAGCATCATGGGCACCACCACCACCGTTCTCAGATGGGGAGGAACGCCGTCGCGCAGCTCCATGGCGGGCAGCGCCGTTGCCTGGAAGCCGGATGTCACCGCCCTGTTGACCAGCGCCACCGCCGCGTCGATGGCGGGAATCGCCCCTAAGGCGCCAAGCAGGCCAAGCCATTCCCAGCCGGCCCCCGAATGGGCGAGGAGCGCCAGGGGGATTGCCAGAAGGAATGCCGTAGCCAGCACGATGGCCGCCCCATAGCCGCCGATGCCTAAACGGCCACTCAGCCGCCGCAGCAGCATGTGAAACGGCACGCGAAAGCCGATCTCCGCCTCGAAGGCCGGACGCCCGCCGGACAACAGGCAATAGCCGGGGTCGCGACAACGTTCGTCCTGCCCACGCCCCGCCGCCAGAACCGCCAGCCGCGCCACCTCCAGTTCGGCGCGCTTGGCCCCCTTGGCCAGTTCCTCGATGGCGCTGCGATAGAGGTTGCGGGTGGGAAAGTCCATATCAACGTAGGGCTGATGGCCGGCGAGTTCATCATTGACCAAGCTGATCCGCTCGAAAAATACCGTCCAGTCCACGTCGGAGATCAGGCGAAGGCTGGTGATGATGTTGCGCACCGTCACGTTGGAGGCGCCCTGGCGTCGGTGCACCTCGCGCACCACCGCATCGGCGGTGGTTCCCTGGGCGGTCAGGCACTCGTCGAGCATGGTCAGGGCCGGGGTGATCCTGGGGTCCTGGTCGCGCAGCCGGTGCAAAAGCTGCACGGCGAAGGCGTCGGAAAACGGCCGCCGCTTCTGATCGGCCAGCACCATCGGCAGGGGCTCAGCCGCCCCCAGCAAACGGTCGGCAAGTCCATCCGCCTGAGTCCGGGCGAGGCGGTTGTACACGATGACCTCGGCCAGACGCCTCAGGTTCTCGATCAGCACGATCTTCAAGGTGATGGCCAGCGCCCACAGTTCGCCGATGGTCAGGGGCTGCACCTGCTGGTAGGCCAGCACGTAGCGGCATAGCATCTCGCTGTCGAACCGGCTGTCGGTATGGGCGACGAATCCCCAGGCGATGCCGAAGACACGCGGATACCCGGCGAACGGACCGTCGGCCAGCTTCGGCAATTGCCGATAAAAGCCCGGCGGCAGGTCGGATCGGATCTCGCGAATCTGTCTTTCGACCAGATGATAGTTGTCGATCAGCCATTCCGCGGCGGGTGAGACGGCTCCGCCGCCATTGATCGCCGTCACCAGTTCACCATAGGCGTCGAGCAGGACCGAGGCGTTGTCGGCCAGCCGCCCCACCAGCGGATGCCCCCTGATGAGCCTGGGGGTTACCGCCTGCGCCTCGGCCAGGCTCCGCCCATGCTCCTCCAGACGTCCGACGCTGAAAAGCTCTTCGCGAATGGGGGGAAGGTTGTCGCACGGCGGCGCCTTGTGGCGGCAACCGAATAGGCGCCGGAAGATGCCGCTCAGGCGGTCCCTCCTGCTGCATGATGGGAGCAAACGCGATCTCCTGTGGATAGGGTTTCGGCCGAGGCCGCGGGGAGAACTGCGTCGCACGCTTATGGGGCGTACCCACAACTCCACCAGCCAAAGCTGGCGGCCGATCCCGCGCGAAATCTCCGTGAGGTGACTACGGGGCAAAACCCGAGGAATGCGCGGCAGATCAGGGTTCTGCCCGTTCCAACCATAGACGATGAAGGATCACCGCACGGAGGTTCGGAAACTACCAAAGGCCCGAGCGAATCGAACTCGCGCCACCCATGCCGCAACAGAACCACCGATCAACCGTATGGAGTAGTTTCCGAGCCTATTTTCGCTGCATTGCGGCAAGATAGTGTCCTGTCAGAAAATCTGGCTTGGCTCGCGGCGCCAGTACTATGCCGTGTGTTGCGCGCATATATGCTCGCAAGGAGAGCAAATTGGACGCAACTGATTCTGTGATTGCGGTCTTTGCCAACCACCAGGGAGCCGAAGCGGGCGTAAAGCGTCTGGCCGCCGCCGGCTTCGAGATGAAAACCCTCAGCGTGGTCGGCAAGGGATTCCACATCGAGGACAAGGTCGTCGGGTTCTACAACACCGGCGACCGAGTCAAGTTCTGGGGCCTGCGCGGCGCCTTCTGGGGCGGGCTTTGGGGCCTATTTTTCGGTGGATTGTTCCTGACCGTTCCCATCGTCGGGCATGTGGTCGTGCTGGGATATCTGGCGGCCACCCTATTCTCGGCCATGGAGACCGCCATTGCCGCCGGAGGCCTGAGTGCCCTGGCCGCCGGGCTTTACAGCATCGGCATCCCCAAGGACAGCGTGATCAGATACGAAAGCGACGTGAAGGCCGACGGCTTTCTGGTCATGGCGCACGGCTCGCCCGCCGACATGGCGCGGGCACGGGAAATCCTCAAGGAGGCCCAGCCCTCGCGCGTCGACCTGCATCCGGCAAAGCCGCCCGACCCAGCCCTGGATTTGCGAACGGCAGAATTACAATAATATACGACGGTACAAACTAAAGAAATCATATCGTCAAAATAAAGGAATAGACGCCTGCTTTTACACACGTTGGAATGGAAATTTATGTTATAAAAAATTAACGCTTGTGCTTCCAGGCCTCCAGACAGCGAGACATCCCAGAATGCCCAAACGTCAATTTCAGCCGCCCAAATCGGCAGTTCCGTCGCATGGCCAACCGGATTTCTCCGTTGTTGGAATTGGCGCCTCGGCAGGGGGTCTTGAGGCTTGCGAGCAGTTTCTGAACGCCCAGCCGTCCGGCAACGGCATGGCCTTCATCCTGGTCCAGCATCTGGATCCGACCCATGAAAGCATGATGGCGGAATTGCTGGCCAGACACTCGACCATGCCCGTGGTTCAGGCCGTCGACGGGATGGCGATCGAGCCCGACCATGTCTACATCATCCCTCCGGGAACCTACCTTGCCGCGAACGACGGCGCCTTGTGCCTGTCGCCGCCCCAGGCCCGCCACGGCGCACGCCTGCCGTTCGATTTCCTGCTGTACTCGCTTGCCGATGAATACGGCCCCCGGGCGGCTTGCATCGTGCTGTCCGGCACGGGCCACGACGGAAGCCTCGGCCTGAAGGCCATCAAGGCCAGATCCGGCCTGGTCATCGCCCAGGACCCGGACGAAGCCGCCTATGACGGCATGCCGCGCAGCGCCATCGCCACCGGCGCGGTGGATCATATCCTTCCCATCGAGCGCATTCCCGGCGCCCTGGCCGATTTCAGCCGCCACCTGGCGCTGATCCCCTCCAACGCCTCGGCCGAGGCGTCGGCCAAAGGGCGCGACTGGCTGCCGGAGGTCATCGGTCAATTGCGTGCCCGGACCGCTCACGACTTCACGCTCTACAAGCGCGGCACGCTGCTGCGCCAGATCGGCCGGCGCGCAGGAATGACCTCCATGGATGACGCGGACATGGCGCGCTATCTCGAACGCCTGCGGACCGACCCGGATGAGGCCCAGCTCCTCGCCAAGGACCTGCTGATCAACGTCACCAACTTCTTTCGCGACCGGAAGGCGTTCGATTTCCTGTCGGAAAAGATCGTCCCCGACCTGTTTGCCCTCCGGCAGCCGGACAATACGTTGCGTGCCTGGGTTGCCGGATGCAGCACCGGGGAAGAGGCTTATTCCCTCGCCATGACCTTCCGCGAGCAGATGCCGGAGAACAACACCAGTTTCAAACTGCAGATATTCGCCTCGGATACCGACCCGGACGCGGTGGCCGTGGCACGGGAAGGGCTCTACCCGGAATCCATCGCGGCGGATGTCTCGGCCGAGCGGCTGAACCGCTTCTTCGTGAAGGAAGGCCGCAATTACCGCGTATCGCCCGATCTGCGCGGCACGGTGGTCTTTGCGGTGCAAGACATTCTGAGCGATCCGCCCTTCTCGCACCTGGACATGATTTCGTGCCGCAACCTCCTGATCTATCTCCAGCCCGAGGCGCAGGCCAATGTGATTTCCATGTTCCATTTCGCCCTGCGCGACGGGGGAATTCTCTTTCTGGGAAGCTCGGAAACCGTTGGCCAGGACGACACCCGGTTCAAACTGGTGTCCAAGCCGGAGCGACTGTTTCGCCATGTCGGCCGTCACCGTCCGGGAGACCCCGGCCTGACCCTGATCGGCAATACCGGTGCGCGCACGCCGGTGCGGCCCCTTCCCCATCCCACGCCATCGCGCCAGGCCGTTCTGGCCGATCTGTGCCGGCGGATGGTGCTGCAGACCTTCGCGCCGGCGGCGATCCTGATCAACCGGAACTACGAATGCCTCTATCTGCTGGGGTCGACCGACCGCTATCTGTGCGTCACACCGGGCTATCCCACCCACGACCTGCTGACCTTGGCCCGCCCCGAACTGCGGACCAAGCTGCGAGCGGCCATCCTCCAGGCCTGCCAGAAAAATGCCCGGGCGATCACCACCGGAGGCCTTGTGGGCCACGGCACGCATGAGCATGCCTTCGACATCGACGTACAGCCGATCATGAACGATCAGGAGGAATTGCTCCTGATCTGTTTCGTCGACGCCCCCGAACCACGCAAGGGCCAGGGGACGAATGCCCCCGTCGCACCACAGGAGCTCTCCCGGGTCATCGAGTTGGAGATGGAACTGGAAGCAACACGCTCGGAACTGCTGGGGGTCATCCGCAATCTTGAAATTGCCAGTGCGGAGCAGAAGGCGATCAACGAGGAAGCCCTTTCCTTCAATGAAGAATATCAGTCAACAAATGAAGAAATACTTACATCAAAAGAAGAACTTCAGTCACTAAATGAGGAACTGACTGCACTCAACAGTCAACTACAGGAAACTCTTGAGCAGCAGCGAACCACATCCAACGACCTTGAAAACGTTCTATACAGTACAGATATTGCCACCATTTTCCTTGATCTTGACTTCAATATTAGATTTTTCACCCCAAGAACGAAGCAAATATTTCGCATCATTCATGCGGATATTGGGCGCCCACTCGCCGATCTCAGTTCCCTGGCCGACGACACCACGCTTTTAGAAGACGCGCAGACGGTGGCGCGCGCCCTGACGCCGCTGGAGCACGAGGTCGAGGCACGGAGCGGTTCATGGTATCTGCGCCGGATATTGCCCTATCGCACCCAGGAAAGCGGGGTCGAGGGCGTGGTGATCACCTTCGCCGACATCACCGAGCGGCGGCGGGCGGCGGATGCGCTGGAAGTCGCCAGACGCCAGGCGCAATTGGCCAACATTGCCAAATCCCAGTTCCTGGCCGCCGCCAGCCACGACCTGCGCCAGCCGCTGCAGACCCTTACCCTGCTTCAGGGGCTGCTGGCGGTGACCGTCGAGGGGAAAAAAGCCCAGGACCTCGTCGCCCGCTTCGACGAGACCCTGGGCGCCATGTCGGGCATGCTCAATACCCTGCTCGACATCAATCAGCTTGAAGTGGGCAGCGTCCGCCCAGAACCGGTCGATTTCAAGATCGGCAAGATTTTGACCGCTCTTGAATCCGAGTTCAGCTACCACGCGCAGTCGCAGGCCCTGACCCTGCACGTGGTTCAGTGCGACACCACCATCAACAGCGACCCACGCCTGCTCGAGCAGATGATTCGCAACCTGCTGTCCAATGCCTTGAAATACACCAATCGCGGCAAGGTCCTGCTGGGATGCCGCCATCGTGGGGAAACACTGAGCATCGAGATCTGGGACAGCGGGATCGGCATCGCCGCCGACGAGATCAAGGCCATTTTCGATGAGCACCACCAGATCAACAACCCGGCCCGCGAACGAAGCCGCGGCCTCGGCCTCGGCCTTTCCATCGTGCAACGCCTGGGGGAACTGCTGGGTCACCGCATCCGCGTAAGCTCGCAGCCGGGCAAGGGCTCGGTCTTCGCCATCGAAGTGGCCCTTCCGCCGCAAACGGCCCTCCCCAAGGCCCCGACGCCGCAACCCGACATCCATTTCGGACCTGCCGACAATACCCACCGAACCGGCCAGATCCTGATCGTCGAGGACGATCCGGAAGTGCGCGACCTTCTCCGGCTGTTTCTTCAGGGCGAGGGACACCAGACCGCCTCGGCCCCGGACGGCATCGCCGCCATGGAAATGGTCACCAAGGGCACTGTCCGCCCCGACCTCATCCTGTCGGACTACAACCTGCCCAACGGCATGGACGGGGTGCGGGTCGCGCTCAGTCTCAGGACGTTCCTCAACCGCCAGGTTCCAGCCGTCGTTCTGACCGGCGACATATCAACCGATTCGTCACGGGCCATTTCCTCGGCGAAATGCCTCAAGGTCAACAAGCCGGTCAAGTTGCACGACCTGAGGAATGTGGTCCAAAGCCTTCTCCCGCCCGCCGCGACAGCCGCCGTACAGGCTCCGCCCCCGTCGCCCGCGGAACGGCCGACCCGCTCCCCCGAGCAATCGCCCACCGCCTTCATCGTCGATGATGACGATCATATCCGCGGCGCCATTCGCTCGGTGCTGGAAGCCGAAGGCCTGGACGTCGAGGATTTCGCCAATTGCGAGGCCTTCCTTGCCGCCTACCGGCCGGGCCACGAGGCCTGCCTACTGGTCGACGCCTATCTGCCGGGAATGAGCGGCCTTGATCTGTTGCAACGCCTGAGGGATACCGGCGTCTGCCTGCCGGCCATCATGATCACCGGTCACGGCGACGTGCCCATGGCCGTCAAGGCCATGCAGGCGGGGGCCCTGGACTTCATCGAGAAGCCGGTGGGCCGCGTCAAGCTGCTGGCCTGCGTCAATCAGGCCATCGAGCTGTCCAAGGATGCCGCCAAACTGTCGACCTGGCGGGAATCCGCCACAAGCCACCTTGCCAGCCTGACCCCGAGGCAACGCCAGATCATGGAACTGGTTCTGGCCGGGCATCCCAGCAAGAACATCGCGGCGGATCTCGGCATCAGCCAACGCACGGTAGAGAACCATCGCGCCTCGATCATGAAGAAGACCCGCTCGAAGTCTCTTCCCGCCCTGGCCCGGCTGGCGGTCGCCGCCGATTGGGGCAACCCGCAGCAGGGTCTGGCGCCCCCGGCAGCCTGAGTAATTTCCGGTTCTGCCGGGAAAATCCCCCCTCTCTATACTTTGCCCTATTCCTGGACGGATGGCCCTGGCCATTCCGCCGGCAAGGCTGAACGCATCCTTTTCAAGGAAGTCACGCCATGAGCCTCGGCAACATTCTCCTGATCGTCCTGGTGCTTTTCCTGATCGGGGCGCTGCCCAGTTGGCCTCACAGCGCCGGCTGGGGCTACTACCCCAGCGGCGGAGTCGGCCTTCTCCTCCTCATCGTCGTCATCCTGCTCCTCACCGGGCGGCTATAGATGGGTTTGGCGGCCAAGCCACAGCACGGAAACAGTCAATAAGCGCCGGCACCATGGGTACTTTCCGACCCTGCCATTATACAGCACAGATAAATTATTATTATAAGGAGGGAATATGTTCTTTGATAGTTACAAACATTATTACTTAGAGCCTCTCGCGCTTCATATGGATCATTTTTGAAGACGACGTCAGAATGATGCAATTACCGCAAGATGTTCTCATTCTAGAAAATCTCCCAAGGAGAACATCAATGAAATCATACATGAAGCTCGCGGCGCCCCTGCTGCTTTGCGGCCTTGCGGCCTGCAACGGCACACCGGCCAACGGCCTGCTTCCGGGCAGCGTGTACCAGTTGGAGCAGTTGACCAAGGCGACGCCCAAGGGCTCCGCCTTCACCCGCGCGCTGACCGAAAACTACCGGGTCATGGCCCAGGAGGAGAAGGACGAGTACGACTGGAACGCCCAGCAGATTTTCGCCAAGAAGGGACTGGCCGCCGCCGACGGCAATGCCATGCCGCCCGAAACGCTTGAATACTGGGATGTCTCGGACCCCGTCGCCGCCAATGACCTGCGCATGGGCCGCGCCCGCCTGATCAACATGCTGAACAGCGACGCCCCGAACCGCGCTCCCCAATGGGCGGCCGACGCGCTCAGCAAATTCGATTGCTGGCTGCACGAGCAATATGAAGGCTGGCAATTCGACGAGATCGCCGCCTGCCGCGGCGCCTTCATCATCGCCATGGACCAGATCGCCGCCCCCCCCAAGGTTGCCGCGGCGCCAGCCCCGGCGGCCATCGCGCCGGCGGCCGATCCGGCCATCTATCTGGTGTTCTTCGATTTCGACAAATCCGACCTGTCGCAGGAGGCCGTCCGGATCATCGCCAACGCCGCCAAGGCGATCACCGCGGGACGCAAGACCAACATCAAGGTCGATGGCTATACCGATACCAGCGGGTCCACCGCCTACAACCTGAAGCTGTCGATCCGCCGCAGCCAAGCCGTCCAGGGCGAACTGGTCCGCAACGGAATTCCGGCGGCGTCGATCCGCATCGAGGGACTTGGCGAAGGCGGCCTGCTGACGCAAACCCCCGATGGCGTACGGGAGCCGCAAAACCGCCGCGCCACCATCGATCTCATGGGGCGATAGGCGGGCCGGCCCCTTTTAAAGGAACAACCATCATGAACCGGATCGTTCTCGCACTCACTCTCGCGGTCTCCGCCTCGGCCCTGGCGGCCTGCGGCTCATCCACCGGCGATCGCGCCATCAGCGGCGGCAGCATCGGTGCCGGCGTCGGCGCGCTTGGCGGCTTTCTCGTCGGAGCCCCGCTGGAAGGCGCCCTGATCGGCGGCGCCGTCGGCGCCGGTGCCGGCGCGCTGACCAACGAAAAGAACATCAATCTCGGCAAGCCGATCTGGCGCTAAGCCACGCCCGCCCGGCAGGGCGCTTGCCCATCAGGAGGCCACCATGTTTCAACCCGCAAAAATCTCCCGCATCGCTGTCGCCACCCTCGCCCTCGCCCTGGTCGCCGGATGCGCGGCACCGCCGCCCCAGCAGACGGCCAAGGCGTCGACCTCGGCCGAGGAACCCGAACTGGCCGGCGCCTGGTACCAGGTCTATTTCGACAGCAACAAGGTCGACATCAACGAACGCGGCCAGATGATCGTCAAGAACGTGGCCTATGTGGTGGCCAACACCAACGGGGCGCGGGTGACGGTGATCGGCAAGACCGACCGCAGCGGCGACGCGACCACCAACATGGCCCTGTCGCAGAAGCGGGCCGATCAGGTCCGCGACGCGCTCATCGCCGCCGGGGTGCCGTCGTCACGCATCGACACCAGTTGGACGGGAGAGGCCAAGCAGGAAATCGCGACCGCCGACAACACCGCCGAGAAGCGCAACCGGGTCGTCGACATCACCGTGGTCAAGCCACAGGGAACCGCCTACCGCCAGGGCAACTGAGAAATCGGTTGCCGCGGTAACAGGTCCCCCGGGCCCCCCTTCGCGTCCCAATGCGCGAAGGGGGGTGCTCGCCCCACCGGGCTAAAGACCAAGCGTCACATGGAAGGCCTCGTCCAATGACCACCCATTCATTCGGTTTCCGGCATTTGAACTCTCTGTTGGCCCTCACCCTGACCGCCGTGGTGGCGGCCTCGTGCACGCCCCCCTACTCGGCGCCCGAGCAGATCCAGTCAAGCAGCCCGAAGGTCAGCTACAAGTACCACAACGACCAGGAACTGGCGCAGGCCAACCAGAACGCCGGCGCATTCTGCAGCCAGTATCAGTCGGTCCCGCGGACGTTGAACCTGACCAGTGAAATGGACGGCAGCAAGGCCGTCGCCTACGAATGCGTCAAGGCCGTCCCGCAATACGTTCCGGCGGCGACCGTCCAGGCCCCCTACTACAATTCCAGCTACACGTACCGGTCGGATCAGGAATTGGCCGACGCCATGCGCAACGCCCAGACCTATTGCATGAACAACGGGGCGCAGCAGGTCAATTCCAACATTACCTCCAACATGGACGGCAGCAGAACGGTCACGTTCCAGTGCAGTCCCCGGTGATTGCCGCCTGGGCTGGTCTCCCAGAGCCCCCCTCCTAAGAGACCCCCGCGGCAATAAAGGCAGAGCCGGGCCCCCTCCCGGCTCTGCCGCCTTGCCTCACAATGAAAATGCGATGGATGCCGTCCCGAAGACATCGGGGCGCGGCTGGCCCTGATATTCGCGCGTCCGGCGGATGGCACTGAAGGTCATCTGGATGTCGTCGGACCAGAACAGCGAGAAGCCCGCCTGCACATCCACCACGAAGTCCTTCTTCTCCACGCTGGGATCGCGGTGGAAGGCGCTTCCGTCCAGGAAGATATTGCGCCCGATCGCCCGCCCCTGGGCGCCGGCGAAGAGGGAATAGCCGAGCTTGCCGTCAAGATGACTGGCGTTGAAATAGTCGGTGCCCGACAGTGCCGGACGGATGCGGCCGCCACCATAATCCGCCTGAAGATTCTTGCCCCAGCGGAGCAAGGCTCCGGCGCTGCCATAGGTGAAGACGTTGCCCAGTGTCGCGCCCAGTTGCGGGATGACCTCGACGCCATTGCCGCGATCTCCCAGGAGACCGATGCGCCACAGCCGCTCGTAGGTCAGGACCAGTCCCGGCTCGTTATGAATTTCCTGCCCCCAGCCCCGGGACGGGCTGGCGCCGAGGAACTGGTGAAAGTCGTTCTGGGTGAGCTTGCCCAATGCCCCCGGCCCCACGGCTCCCACCGCCAGCTCGAGGTTCTCGAGCATGGTGCCGTCGTTCTCCTGCAGAAGGCTGACGCCGAGGTAAAGCCAGCCGGCATAGGGCCGATCGGCGGGATCGGGGGGCTTCCTGGCCTTATTCTCCGGAGTGAAGAGGCTTTGGCCCAGGAACACCGAATAGCGGCGGGATTGCGCCGACGCTCCGGACGGGAAGATGGGCAGCGCATTGCCGATCATGTCGAACGGGCGGTTCCCCCAGCCTTGCGGCGCCAGTTCACCCCCCAGGGCCGACAGGCGGAGCCCTTGGGTATAATGGCGGTCGGAATCGCTATAGAGGGAATCGTTTTCCTCCAGCACACCGATGCGGGGACCGCCTTCCGCCAAGGCTGCCCCTTGCATCGCCATCAGAATGCAGCACGACGCCAGGGACAACCTGGCGCCCACCCGGATATCCCGGCCCGGCGTTCCTTTTGAATACTTCGGCATTATCCGCGCCCCTCGTCATGAAATACGATGGCCGAGCACCGCGCAGCCTTTGGCTGCGCGGTGCTCGGCCAAAAGATGACCCAAGCTATTTTCCCTCGACCATCACCTGGCCCTGGGGAGAGAGGACGATGTTTATCTGCTCCCCTTCCCTCACCGACGTGGCATGCCAGAAGTTGTCGCAGCCCTTCTTCAGGTCGCGGATCTCACCGAACCCCGCCATCTCCATTTTCTTCTTCGCCGAGCTCAGCGAGGAGCCGTCGATTTTTTCCTCGGAGAAGCATCCGGCAATCTGATCCGAAGGCACCACCTGCGCCCCTGCGCCGAAAGAGACCGCCAGGGAGGCAACGGCCACAAGACAAGTTGATCGAATAGACATAACAAACCTCATCTTTCATAGGCAAAATACAAACAAACCAACCAGCTTATTATTTTGTATTTTTGTATTTCCAGAATGATCCCGCCGGCCCTATGGCGCCTTCATTTGATGATGGCGCCCCGACAAACCAGGCGTCATTACCCGACGACGAGGAAGATAATGACATTGTATTCGGCACAACGAATGTGATGACCAGAGCGGCCACCACCAACAATGCGAATAGCATGTATGGTGATCTGTACATTTCAGCACCACATGGCTAAAGCGCTTAGCACGCCCATTTGGCGGCAGCGAAATAACTCAACAATATAAATAAACAATATTTACATGAACATTGTAATTATCGGAAAATACTCAAATATGACATACAAATTACGCCAATCATTCCATCGGAAGAAACCTTAGGTATATTCCGATTCTTCCGACACCGATCCAACAGCACCTAAGATCAGAATCGATGCCAATACGCCTTCGGAGGCCAGCCATGGTCGAGATTTTTCAGCTGACGAAAGCCCCCCTCTCTCCGCAGCCCTCGAACTTCTGCGGCCACACCGGCCCGCCCATCAAGGGTACCGACATGGCCCTCATCCGCATCATTCACCGGACCGTATCGGAAGCGCGCGACGCCGGCCTCGATCACGGCGGCCAGACGCGCCAAGCCATTCAGGCGGTACAGTCCGCCCGGCCCGATGTCGGAGCCGCCGAGGCGCTCACCCTTGTGCAGCGGACGCGTGAATAGCCCACCCTACCGCCTGCGATACCGGCTGCCTCCCATCAGGATGAGGCCAAGAATAAGGACGCCGCCGCTGACCAGCGGCGGTATGGTGTAGGAGGTGTTTTCCTGGGTCTGAACCTTCAGATCGCCGATCTGAGCCACATCCCTGGTCTGCTGGGTGGAGAATCCCGGCACCGCCAGGCCGATTCCGCCGAGCACCACCAAAATCCCCCCGAAAGCCATCAGCATATTCATGGGACAATTCCCTCATGATGCAGCGAGTCCCACCGGCCTCGCCAAGGCAATACCGCCCCGAACCCGGCCGGCGATCCCGCTCACTTGAAGAGCTGGGGCGCCAGTCCGACGACTCCGACGATGATCAGATAAATGGCGACGATGTAGTTCAGCAGCCTCGGCTGAACCAGGATCAGGACACCGGCCACCAGGGCGATGATCGGCTCGATCCGCAAAGAATGCATATCCATGTGACAAACCCCCGAATAAATGGGCCGCCGCTATCGGCGCCACGCACCGGTCGGGCTTTTCGCAGGGGCCAGCCAATAGAATGCGGCTGAAATCATGCCAGAGGCAGAATCGGAAACTACCTGCGGCCTGGATCGCATGAAGAAATACATCCCAGGCGGCTCGTCAGCGAAAATTCCGGTGCCACATCATGACAATTGGGCTCGAATGGACAGCAATTGCCTGCGGCGCGCGGCATCCGCCTTGGGATAGGCCATGCCCAGGCTGTTCAGCGTATCGAGGAGAATCTGCGACACGATCAGCCTGGCGTTTTTCTTGTCGTCGGCGGGGACGATATACCAAGGCGCCCGCCTGGTGCTGGTGGCGGCGAGGCAATCCTCGTAGGCGGCCATGTAATCGCGCCAGAACTGGCGCTCCTCCATATCGGCCAGGGCGAATTTCCAGCTCTTCCGGGCATCATCGATGCGGCCGAGGAAACGCTTGCGCTGCTCTTCCTTGGAGAGATGAAGATAGATCTTGATGATCCTGGTCTGATTGCGGCCCAGATGGGTTTCCAGGTTGACGATGGAGCGATAGCGGTCGCGCCAGACATCGGCCTCGTCGCGCGGCAGGCCGACGATCCCCTCGCCATGCAGAATTTCGGGATGAACCCGGACGATCAGCACTTCCTCATAATAGGAGCGGTTGAAGATACCGATCCGGCCCCGCTCCGGCAGGTCGCGGGACGTCCGCCACAGAAAGTCGTGCTGCAGCTCGGCCGGGCTGGGGTGCTTGAAGCTGAAGACCTGGCACCCCTGCGGGTTGACGCCCGACATCACATGCCGGATGGCGCCGTCCTTTCCCGCCGCATCCATGGCCTGGAAGATCAACAGGACGGCATACTGGTTGGAAGCGTAGAGAAGCTGCTGCAACGCGCTCAATCGTTCCACATGCCGGCCCAGAAGCTTCCGATAGCTCGCTTTCGAGGCGTAGACGGGATCGATGCGGGTCGGCCACTTACCGAGATCGACCTTGACGCCGGGCCGCACGCGGAAATCCTTGGGATTGATCTTCATCTCACCCCGCCCGGCCTTACTCGCGCTCGCAGCGGCGGCGATCTTCGCCGCGCTGGTGCCTGGTGAAGGCTTTGTCGGCCAGCTTCTTCTGCTCGGGAGAGAGGACGACATAAAGCGCCTCGAACTGGGGAACCAGTTGCTTCAGCCCGCTGGCATGCTGATCGGTCATGATCTGCATGAACTTCAGATGATCGGCGGCATTCATGGCCTTGCCGCGCGCCGCCTTGTCGGCCCAGCTGGCCTGGCGCGTCTTGTCGTTGTCGCGCATGGTCTGGGCGACGTTGCCCCACAACTCTTCCTGCGCCGCGGTGATGCGCAGCGTGTCGTGCAGGTCCTTGATCCGACGCTCGCTCTTGGCCGGGTCGTGCATGGCCTTGCCGGACATGGCCTTCATGGGCATGTCGGACGGCTGGGCCTGGGCCGCTTGCAGCGGCATGGCCGCAAAAAGCGCCGCCACGGCAACGGCACGCCCGAATCGCATTGAGAACAGGGACATCTCGAATCCTCGGGTCACGGAGTTGAGGCGAGGAAAGTCCCTCGGCCTGGCGCCGCCACATTCCGGCAATCCTCTGCCCATGACATGGCGACTGGCGATTTTGGGCCTTGCACCAATCGTGACGGCAGCATCGGAATTTACTCATCCGCCACACAACGTGGAGAACATAATTTTATAAATAACAACTGAGTATAGTCCGCCTCTGCTCATAAGCATCCATTGCAGATAATCTTACGGTTGTCGTTAATTAGACACGGCACCATCAGGAGAGATACTCATGGCCAACGAGACCATAACCAATCCAGCTGCCGACAAGAGCTTGGACTTTCAGGCCATCGCAACCGATATCGCGGCACTGAAGCGCGATCTGTCGACGCTGCTCCAGACCATAAGGGAAAACGCCGTCAACGACGTCGCCCACGCCAAGGGCATGGTCGGGCAACTGGGCGAGGAAGCGATGCAAGGCTGCCACACCATGGCGGCCAAAGGGGAACGCGCCATCAAGGCTGTCGGCCATCAGGTCGAGGAACGGCCGTTGATGAGCCTGGCGCTGGCCTTCGCGGTCGGCTTCCTCGGCAGTCGATTGCTGTCGCGCTGAGGCGACGGCGATCATGGAAACCGTGCTCAGATCGGTGATCCTGGCCATCCTTCGCGCCGGTGCCACCGAGACGATCGAGGCATCGCCCCGCCGCCTTGCCCTGGCCACGCTATGGGGGGCGGCCACCGCCATCTTTGCGGCGTCGGGGCTGGGCTGCGCCGCCCTCGCCCTGTGGATCTGGCAAATTCCCCAGCTTGGTCCCATCGGCGCCTCCCTGACCGTATCGGCGCTGCTGTTCGCCGCGGCCTTGGCGGGGCTGGGCGCGTTGCGGCGCGTCCTGGCCGCGCCTGCGGCCAAGCCCTCCCCGCTGGCCACCGGATCGCTGGCTCCGCTGCTGGGGGAAGCGCAACGTCTGTTCAACGACCACAAGGGGGCCGCTCTTGCCGTCGCCCTCCTCGCCGGCCTGGCGATGGAACGGCACGAACGCGAGAAGTAGTCCCCTCACCTTCGATCCAAGAGCCGGCGGGTCCAGCGCATGAGCGGATATTCCACCAGCCACGACACCACGATTCCGCCGCCGATCCCGGCGGCGGAGATCACGCCGTAGCCTGTCCATGCGGGGGTAAGGGCCATCAGCCCCGCCACCACCCACAGCTTGTACGCCATGCCGATGCCGGTAAGGTGGAACAGGTAGATGGAATAGGAGGCGCGCCCCAGCCACAGCAGCCGGACCGGAACCCGGATACGGCCGCCACGCTCCATTTCCACCAGGCCGAGGATGATCAGGGCCGACGGCAGGCCATAGGCCAGCCTGGCCCATGACGCATAGCCGTCCACATGCCCCAGCACCTCGGCCCCGGCGAACAGCGCGAAGACCGACAGCCCCAGTGCCAGGACGGCGCCGGGACGCGCCACCTCGTGGCGCCGCAGCCACCAGGCGGCGCCCATGCCGAAGAAGAACTCCAGATTGTAGGCTGAGACGAATACCGCCGCCATGCCGCGCGGACCGGCGGACAGGAAGCCGTGCGCGATCAGTCCCAGCCACAGCCCCAGCAGAACCACCCCGGCCCTCAGATTGAGGATCAGCACGGCGAAAACTCCGTAGAAGACGATCTCGTGCTGAAGCGTCCAGGCGACGCCGACCATGGGCTCGCCCCGGGTGGGCAGCAATGCCGCCGCCCAGGCCACCTCCAGCGGCGATGGCAGCACCGACCGCGCCGCCAGGGCCACGGTCAACACCAGGATCACCCAGTAGATGGGATAGATGCGGGTAAAACGCCGCGCCGCGTAATGGCCGATCCGCTCCGGGCGGCCCAGATCGCCGCCATGCACGAACAAGATGATGAATCCGCTGATGACGAAGAAGAAATCCACCCCGGCATGGCCGAACTGGAACAGCTGCCGGCCATCGACAAAGCCCACATTGCGGTCGAGATGACGGGCGGCGTGATACAGCACCACGATGATCGCCGCCACGCCCCGGGCCAACTCGATGGATAGCAGCTTGGCGGAAGCATGCACCGCCCTATCTCCGCGGCACGATGGCGAAGGTCGGGTTGTCCTGGAACCCCCGCACCATGAGCGGAGCCTCGGCCCTCAGCCGTTCGAAGGCCTGGGCCGCGCCGGGAATGCCGAAATCGGCGGCGATGGCCAGCACCGCATGGGCATTGGCCACATATCCCCCGGCCGAAGCCGGGTCACCGAAAGGAAAGACCGGGGGACAGCTCGTCGCCTCGGGCCAGTTCAGGATGAACAGGTCGCGCAAGGTGGGGGAAAAGCGCGTATCGGCCTCGCGAATCTTGATGTAATAGGCGGGAGCCATCCGGTGGCAGAAGCCTTCGGCATCCGACGTCCAGCGCCCCACCGAGAAGCGGGCCAGCCAGCGCAACATCTCCTCGGCCCCAGGCACGCCCTGCCACGCCAACTGGCCGAAGGCCATGAACAGGAAGTCCTGCTGCCAGGGCGCCATGCGGCCGGGATCGTCGGGCTTGGGAATGATCCCCAGGACCGGGCTGTGCTCGGCATCCCTGTTGGCGGCAAACCGCTTGACGTACCAGGCCACGTTGGTACGCAGGCGGTCGTTGAAATAGGCCTTCATGGGATGGGAATCCGGCAGGATCGCCGCCGCCTCGCCCAGGGTCCGCAGCGACCAAGCCTGGCCGCGCACCTCGTTGGCGGCGATCAGCCCCGTCGCCCCGTCGCGATAGGAGGGATCGACGCTGGCCAGAACCCAATTGGCCCAGAAGGCCACCTCTTCCAGGTGAAACAGCTCCCCCGACAGCAGGTAGGGTACGTAGGCCAGCGACGGATGGTGGGCGACCTGCGGCGTCCACGGCGTGTCGCCGATGGCGATGGCCGGAAAGGCATCCCGCCCGTTGGCCCGGCCCGGCCCCATGACCATGGTCGGGTGATGGTCCAGGCTGACCGGCAAGTCCGTCGCCTTGTCGCGGTAATGAATGGGAACGCTCCCGCCGGCATCGGCATTGGCGAACAGCACCGTCCGAGCCCGCGCGTCCATGGTCAGCAGATAGACCACCGCCCAGCGCGGCAACGGCCCGATATCCGCCCGCCCGCCGGTGGTCGGCATGTAGGGGGTGACCTGGGCCGCCCCCAGGGGGCCGGTATCAGTCCGAGACAAGGCGTCCAAATCCCTTTGCACCACGATATCGGGGACGAACAGGGCCGGATCGAAATGCGGCACCGCCCCGGATTCCAGCAGATAGGGGATATGATGGGCGATGCCGGGCTCCCCGAAGCCCTCGGACCAGATCACCTTGTGCCAGCGGGCATGGTGGTGGTGTTCGACGTCGGCGTGACGATAGACTTCGGTACCATTGCGGCGGATGGCGATATCGTAGCTGTGGTTGCGCGGCTCGGGCTCGTAGGCCCAGGTGTTTTCCAGCACCACATCGGCGCGCACCGCCCGCACACCGGCATACGTGCGAAGGTGCAGGCGGGCGGCCAGCCGGGGATGGGGCTTGCCCGTGGTCCGCGAGATGAAGGAAAGCGCCATGTCGCGCTCCTCGGCCACCGGCCCGGCAAGCCAGGCGATCCCCCTGGCGGCGGGGCCGGGCGTCGCCACCCAGATTTCGGGGGCCTCTACCGGCAGATACGGCACGACCGTGATCTGGCCCGGCCCGCCGAGTTCGACGGCAACAGTAAAGGCCTCGGCCCGGCCGATAGTGGTCAGCCACAGCTTTTCGTAGCCGTCGTTGGCACCGTTCCAGCGGGCGCCATAGCGCTTGCTCCGTCCGTTGATCAGCGGAACGAAAGCCTTGGCGACCAGCATGAAGGGGGTCATGCCCCCCCCCGACATGGCCGGGGTGACGACCAGCGAGAACCGCTCGTCCCCGACGGTCAGGGTGATGGCCTCCCCAGCCCTGAACGGCACGCCGGGCTTTTCCCCCTTGCGGTCGCCGAATTTCACGATGGAGACCGGCCGGGAAAACAAGGTGAGTTCGACGCTCAGGTCGAAGGCCGGCCCAGATTGCGGCGGCAAAGGCGGCAGCGCCTCGCCGGACAAGATCGCGAGCATGGCCGCCTGCCGCGGCACCAGGGCGCTGATCACGGCAAAGCGCAGGGAACCATCGGGATGCGTCGCCCGCCCATCCAGTTGCAATGCCACCACGCCCCCCCTGTCGTCACGCCCGACCAGCGTACCGCGTCCGGGGACGTCGCCCGCCCGGAACGGCTGTCCGAAGGTGACCGGCCGCGTCTCGCCCGGCGGCGCCGCGCCGCTTATCCGCACGCAGGTGATGGCGTCGGGCGGACACGGCACGGCACCGGATACGCTGGCGGGAACGCCGAAAAGGCCGCCGACCAAAAGGAGAAGCAGCCGAACGAACGGCATACGATACCTCCACTAAAAATCAGCGACATGATACCGAATGTAATTGGATATTTGATAGATATACTTCGACGATAATTCAAAATATGCTAGCGTCTAAATCTGAAATCGCATTAATGACTGGAATATCATTGCCTGGGTACTTTTACTCAAATACTCATACACCAGACGAAATTTCCCCACAAGACCGCGCATTGTGGGCGGAATTCTGCGCCGCATCCCCGGAACTGTCCTCCGCCTTCCTGACGTTTGCTTATGTCCAGGCCGCCGCGCGGGAGTTCGGCGATATCCGGATTTGCGTCATCAAGCGGGCCGACCGGACCGTCGCTTTCCTCCCCTATCAGTTCCACGGCACCGGCCAGCGGCTGTTGGGTTTCGGGCAACGGGTGGGGGGCGAGCTCAACGACTCTTTCGGGGTGGTGGCCGATACGGACTTCACCGTCTCTCCGCTTCGGCTCATGCGGCTGGCCGGGTTGAACGCCCTGCTTTTCACCCACCTCGACCAGAGCCAATCCCACTATGGCCTGACCGGCTCCCAGCCGGAAACCGGCCTGCGGATTCTCATGGAGCAGGGCAGTCAGGCCTATTGGGACGAACTGAGGCGAACCGACAAGCGCTTCGTCGCCGACACCGAACGGCGCGAGCGCCGGCTGATCGACGCCCATGGCGCACTGCGCCTGACCTTCCGCCACGAAAACCCCGACGCGGAACTGACCCGCCTGATCGCCAGGAAGCGCGAGCAATACGCCCGCACCGACGTCGCCGACTGCCTGGCCGATCAACGGACCCAACGGTTCCTGCGACGCCTGGCCGCCGGCGACGATCCGCTTTGCCAGGGAATCATGAGTACCCTGCATGCCGGCGACACCTGGGTGGCCTCCCATTTCGGCCTGATGCACCGGGGCACGCTGCATTTCTGGTTCCCGGTCTACAATCCCGACCTGCAGCCCTATTCCCCCGGGCGCATCCTGGTGACCGCCATCATCCGCCAGGCGGATAGCCTGGGGCTGCGCTGTATCGACCGGGGCGTGGGCGACAGCCCGGCCAAGCGCGACTTCGCCAATGCGGAGCACACCTTCACGCGCGGGCTGTGGCACCGGCGCAATATTCCGGCCGCCCTGATCCGCGCCGGCCTGTCCCTGCAATGGCGGCTGAAAAGGGCGGTGAAATAGGCGTCATGCAGCAAGGACCGCCCCTCAGCGTCGTCATCCCGGCCCATAACGCCGCCCGCACCATCGAGCGCGCCCTGCGATCCGTGTTCATCCAGGATATCTCGCCGCCGGAGGTCATCGTCGTCGACGACGGCAGTTCCGACGGCACGGCGGACCTCGCCGCCGCGTTCGGCAGCGGCGCGGTGCGGGTACTGCGGCTCGGGCAATGCGGCGGTGCCGCCAATGCCCGCAACCATGGCATCGGCGCCGGCCAGGGCGAGTTGATCGCGTTTCTCGACGCCGACGACGAATGGTGCCCCGGCAAGCTGGCCCGGCAGGTGGCCCTGCTGCGGGCCAATCCCGCCATGGATTTCGTCTCCTGCGGCGCCCGGCTGGTCGCCCCCGACGGCAGCGATTGCGGCAATCTCTATCCCGGCCGCCCCCCGGCCTGGGGCCGCCAGGCCTGGCGGGTGCTGCTGGGCTACAACTTCATCGCGACCCCCAGCGTCATCGTCCGCCGCCAGGCCCTGACGGCGGCGGGCCCCTTCGACACTGCGCTCAAGGTCGGCGAAGATCAGGACATGTGGATCAGACTGGCGGTGGCCGGAGAGGTCGGCTATGTGGACGACATGCTGGTGCGGGTGCACGAAACCCCCAACAGCCTGTCCAGCGGCAACTTCCAGGATCAGTTGGTCTACACCCTGCCCATGATCCGCCGGCATCTGGAACGGCAGCGGGGCGAACTGACGCCGGGCGAGGCCGATGCCATCCTCGGCGACCGCCTGGGCCGCCTGGGCCGGTCGGCGCTGGGCCGCGGCCTGCGCCGGGATGGCGCCGCGCTAATCATCGGCGCCATTCGCCTCGGCAATCACCCCGCCAGGAATATCGCTCTGCTGCTGCGCGCCACCATCCCCACGGGCTGGCTCAAGCGCCTGCTTCGCCGCTGAGCAACCGGGCGACCCGAGCCAGGACCACATCCATGTCGCGGCGCAAGTCCTCCTTCCGCCGCAGCATGGCCTGGCTGAGGACGTCCCGCCGTTCCAGCATCCCGGACAGATGGCCGAGGATCGCCGCCGCATCAGCCGTCGCGGCGGACAGGATGCCCTCCATCCCCATCAATTGGTAGAATGCCCAGTTCTTGGAATCGTAAGCCAGATTCAGGGTGGGAACTCCCCGGTTGGCGGCCAGGATGCAGGAATGCAGCATTTCGCACAGATGGATATCCAGCATGCCGTACCACGACAGCATCTCCTCGGGTGGGCCATCGACCACGGTCACGACAATGCCTTCGGCCCGCAACAGGCGGGGGATCAGCCGCTCGGCATCGGAATGGACGAAATAGATGACACCCAGCCGATGAGTGCGGCCAAAGGTCCGCAGCACGTCGACGACAATGGGGAAGAGCCGGGCCAGCAAAAGGGTGGAGGCCGGGCCGTGGAAGGCGAGGTTGAGACCTAGCCAGACTCCGTCCCCCGGACTTCGCCGGGGTAGCCCCCCCGCCTTGGGCTCCAGCAGCAGGGCCGGGTCGGGGATGACCTCTCCGCCGGCCAGCGCCTGGCGGGTGACCTCGTCGCGAACCGACAGCAGGGCCAGGAGACGGGAGAATTGCCCAAGCGACGCCACGGATCGAGCGCTCATGCGCGGCTGGCCGGTCTGGTACGACGACAGGCAATTCAATCCCAGCCCAAAGCCGACGATCGGACAGGACAGGCGGCGGTAGACGTCCAGATGGCGGAGAAAGCGATCGGGCAACTCCCCCGCCCCATTGCACGAGATATAGCCGCCGCCGGCGATCACCACCAGGTCGGCGCCCGCATTGGCCCGACCGGCGAAGACGTCGTCGATCTGCTCCCAGCCGAATTCGGTGATCTCGAGCGGGCCGGGGCAGGCTTGGCGCAGCAATTGGACGGTGGCGCGGCGGATGGCGCTGTCGCCGCGATTGGAATCCAGGCGGTCCTGGTAGGTGCTGTAATGAAAGCCCCAGCGCCCCCCCAGCCGCCACAG
>JAVBXM010000024.1 GCA_030824585.1 Phaeospirillum sp.
CTGAACTTGATGATCCGCCGGGGGCGACGGACGGTGCGGCGGATCTGACCCGCCTGGGCTTCTTCGGGTTGAACCGTCTCGGACGGGCCAATCTGGGCTTCCAGATCCCGCCATTTGGCCTCCGACCAGCGGTCGGCACCGACGATCCAGACGGCGGCGCGGGCATAGACCCGGCAATCCAGCGCCTCGTTGCGCTCGCGCAGCTTCTGCCATTCCAGCTTGGTGAAGCCGCGCCGGTTTTTGACCGTCACCAGCTGCTCGGCGACGAACTGCTTGCACCACTCCGAGTCTGCCCACGATGGCAGATGCACCGTTCCGGCCGGGTAACGGATTCCCTCGGCCAGTTCCTCGTCGGTGGGCCGCTCCAGGCGCAAGTACCGGTAGGTCTCCGACTTGAAGGTGGACACCGCCACCGTCCAGAGGCGGGCACCACGGCGCACCTTCTTGCCGCCCTCGGTAGCGTCCACAAAGGTCGGCCCCGACACCGGGCTGGAGCGGTTGAAGCCCTCGACGCCCTTGATGGGCGAGACTTGGCCGACGCCCATCCTGCGGCCCCAGGTGTAGACCGCCGAGGATTCGTAACCGCTGTCGATGGCGAGGCGGGCGATCTTGAGGGCCGCGCCGCTGGCATGGGTCCAGGTTTGCCCCAGCACCCGCTCCAACGCCGTCCAGGTCTCGGCGTGTTCCGGCCCACCGTCGATGACGACATGGTCGATCAGCCAGCTTTCCAGGTTGCGGCCCCAGGCCCAGACATCGATCTCGACGCGGTCCTTCTGGACGTCGGCCCCGGCGGTGAGAAACAGCCCGCCCGCCGGGACGGTGCCGTTGGCCCAGGTCTCGCGGCGGTCATAGAGCCGCTGCCAGTCGGGGGCCTCGCCGGATTCGGTCCAGGTTTCGCCCAGCACGGTGTTCTTGAACACCCGCAGGGCATCGTCATTGCCCTGGGCCGCTTCCCACAGGCGGACGATGTCGCGCCACGACTGCCAGCCCGGCGGCGAATACAGCGCCGAGATGTGGAAGCCGATGGTACCGGGATCAGTGCCCGTGGCCGTCGCCTGCCAAACGCCTGCCGCCAGCATCGCGCCTTTGTGGTGCTCGGCGATCTCCTGGTCACAGGATTCGCAGTGATAGCGCACCGTCTCGGGGCGGCCCTTGTCCCAGCGCAGCCGCTCGAATTTCAGCCACTGCATGCTCCCGCAATGGGGACACGGCACGAAGAACCGGCGCTGGTCGCTGGCCTCGTATTCCCGCTCGATGCGCGACATGCCCCGGATGGTCGGGGTCGAGGCCAGGAACACTTTTCGGCGATGGGCGAAGGTCAGCGAGCGGGCCTCGGCCAGCCCGACAGGATCACCTTCCTCGTCGGCGGAAGCCGGGTAGGCATCGACCTCGTCGAGAAACAGGTAGCGGGCCGGCATGGAGCGCAGGCCGACAGCGCTGTTGGCCCCGGTCAGCACCAGGGTGCCGCCGGGGAAATCCTTCGACAGCATGGTATTGCCCGCGTCACGCGACCGGGCCGGTTTGACCCGATCGCGGATCGCCGGGCTTTCCTCGATCAGAGGGTCGATGCGCTGGCGCGACGCCCGCTTCGCCATCTCCACCGTGGGCTGGACGCAGAGCATCGGCCCCGGCGCATGGTGGATGACAAAGCCGATGAAGCAGCAACCCGCTTCAGTCGCCCCCACCTGGGCCGCCTTCATGAACACCACCCGCTGTACCGGATTGGAGGGCGACAGCGCATCCATGATATCGCGCATATAGGGCGTGCGGGCCGTCCGATAGCGCCCAGGTTCCGCCGAGGCCCGGCTGGACAGCATGCGGTGGCGGTCGGCCCATTCCGAGACGGTCAGGGCCGGATCTGGACGCAATCCATCGCGCCACGCCTGGAGCAGGACATCCGATCCCCGGAAGGCGAAGGAATCCTCACCCCCACGATCACCGGAACGTCGGCTCGATTTCGGCGAGTTCGGCAAGATGGGCCCTCACATGGGTTTCCAGCAGGGTCTGCATCAAATGCGGTTCGATCCCGACCTCGGCCGCCATCTGCCCGGCAATGCGGGCGGGCCAGGTGACCCAGGAATCCCGCTCCTGGCGGGCCAACTTGAACACCAGGGCGGTGGCCCGCGCCCGATCGACCACCTCTTCCTTGAGGCGATCCACCTGGATGCGGGCTTTCTGGGCCTTGGCGACTTCATGCGCCGTGCGGGCTTGGTTGAAGGTGGCGCCGGATGTGCTGGGCAATGGCGGAACGGTCTCGCGCTGGAGTGATGGCGACGAGGATGGCTTCGGGGTGGGGGATGGCATTGAGGGCGGCGGTGCTGCCGCCCGTCGGGCCGGGTCGGTCTGGGCATCCCAGGCGGCGTCGGCCTTTACCGGGTCGATGGTGCCGTCGGGCTCCTGCGGAACGCGGCCCGTCTGCACCGCCTTGCGCACGGCGGTATGGCTGACGCCACGCCTGCGGGCATATTCGCGAACGGACACCCCCATGATCGAAGCCTTAAAACGAAAGGAAATGATCCGCTATTCCAGTTGATGTGCCGGGCCGACAGAGCGATGGATGGTCCCACGAACAACGGAGACCACCATGCCCAACACCATCCTCCCCACTGCCAATATTGATTGGGGCTTTTTCGGCACCATGGGCGATCACGCCGACCAGACCGAAGCCTGGAATTTGGCGATGCCTGCGATCCAACTCGCCACCGGCTGTCCCGACACGGCGGTGCGCGATTTCCTCGACAGCACCCAGGGTCGTCACTTTGCCGACGACGTCGCCAACGGATTGTTTCGCGGTCTCGGGCTGACGGCGGCAATCGACGCGGCGGTGGCCCGCTGGATGGCCTGGACCATCAGCCGCCTCACGGCGCGGGAAACCGGCATCCCACACGGGCTGCCCTACCTCACCGGCTTCGTTACCCATTTCGAGGTCATGGCCGACGTCGCCTGATCAACGGTTCTCCCTCACCGCCCCGACCGGCTCAGCTGGCGGGGCCCAGGGTGGTACAGACGCGGGATGTCCGCGCCACCAAATCAGAGGGAACCACCATGGCCACGATCCAGCTTTCCGATACCCAGTCCGTCATCCTGTCCGCTGCCTGCGCCCGCGAGGGCGGGCTGGTCCTGCCGATCACCACATCCTTGAAGGGTGGCGCAGTTGATATGGTGCTGACCAGCATGATCAAGAAGGGCTTGATCGAGGCGATACCGGCCGAAGTCGGCATCCCGGTTTGGCGGGAGGCCGAGGATGGAACCCCGCTGACGCTGGTTTCCACGGCCGCCGCCTACACGGCGTTGGGCATTGTCGCCGACACGGGCGCGGACACGGCGCCGGAAGAAGAACCGGCGACTGACATGGCCGACGAGGCAGAATCCCCGCCCACGGACGCCCACGTCGCGAAACCGGCCCGCAAGCCCCGCGAAGGCACCAAGCAAGAGGCACTGATTTCCATGCTGAAGCGGCCCGAAGGCGCCAGCATTGCCGAGATCATGGAGGCGACGGCATGGCAGGCCCACAGCATTCGGGGCTTCATCGCCGGGGCCTTGAAAAAGAAGCTGGGGCTCAACGTCACCAGTGAGAAAATTGAAACGAGGGGCCGGGTGTACCGGATTGCTCAGGATGTGGAAGCCGCAGCCTGACGCTCCACCTCGGTCAACAGCAACATTGCGAGATCGAGGGCGGTGCGATCACCCGCCCTCGATACGTCATTCACCCGATCCTGTGCCCTGGCGACGGCATTGATGCCGTAACGCGCCAGCATCTCGGATGCGGCCTTGGCCACATGCTCGGGGGCAACCGCCATCGGCTACAGCGACTTCTTCAGCGCCGCCGAGGTGCTGAACTTGATCGAGGTCGAGGCGGCAATGTCGATGGTCTTGCCGGTCCGCGGATTGCGACCCTGGCGGGCCGGGCGCTCGGACTTCGAGAAGGAGCCGAAGCCGATGAGGCTGAAGCGGCCCTCGGTCTTGACGCCTTCGACGATGGTGGCCAGCACCGCTTCGACGGCGGCATCAGCCTGGGCGACAGTGCAGCCAGCGGCTTGGCGGATGGCCTTGGACATGGCGGATTTACTCATGATGCTCACCCCTCGGAAATCAAGGCCGGAAGAGTAGATTCAGAGGCGGACGAATCCAAGCCCGCAATTTCATCCTCATAGCAGCCGTTCAAAGACCCGCCTCAGCATGTAGCTTCTGATCAGCGAGACAACCAAAAACACCAGACCGATCCGGAGATCATCGGCCAGGGTGATGTGAATGCCGAAGACCGGGAACACCATCACCTGGGTGGCGACCGCGATGGCGTAGCCGATCAACACGTTGGCTGCGGCCTCGGCCAGTGACATTCGATGGGACTGGCGCAATCGATCACCTTATTGAAATCGCACACTTAATCGACTTGATCTGTCGGCGACATAGAGCGGTACTGGCCCCACCACAACGGAGGCCAAGAGCATGAAAGCCCGAGACCAAGCCCTGACCGAGATCGCCACCCAGATCCTCGACATCGAAACCCTGGACACCCGCAAGAGCGACCGCCTGGACTTCCACGAACTGGCGGTTTGGCAGATCAAGAAGGCCCTGGAAGCGGCCTACGCCGCTGGCCGGGAGGCCAAGTAGCATGGCCCTGACCGTCCGCCCCACCGCCGCCCTGAAGGCCCATCCGCAGTGGTCGCAAAGCGACTTCGAATACTTCCGGGGCAAGGGCTATTCCAACCA
>JAVBXM010000158.1 GCA_030824585.1 Phaeospirillum sp.
ACGCGGCATGGCTGGATCAGGCTTTCGCCCATTGTCCAATATTCCCCACTGCTGCCTCCCGTAGGAGTCTGGGCCGTGTCTCAGTCCCAGTGTGGCTGATCATCCTCTCAGACCAGCTACCGATCGTCGCCTTGGTGAGCCATTACCTCACCAACTAGCTAATCGGACGCGGGCTAATCTCTCGGCGATAAATCTTTCCCCCGAAGGGCGTATGCGGTATTAGCATCAGTTTCCCGATGTTATTCCCCACCAAGAGGTATATTCCCACGTGTTACTCACCCGTGCGCCACTAAGTCCGAAGACTTCGTTCGACTTGCATGTGTTAAGCCTGCCGCCAGCGTTCGTTCTGAGCCAGGATCAAACTCTCAAGTTGACTTCCATGGCATCCGAAGACCCATGGAATAGAGCTCGTCCAAAGCAAAACATTCTACGCATAGCTTAGGATGTTCAAGCTTTAGTCGGCTCCAGATTACGGCACCGACGCCGCCTGCGCATCCCTTCCTGTCTCTTCACTTGTAAAACAGCAGGAAACCAGTTGCCCGATCTCCGATCCTTCGTCTCGGCGAAGGCCCCGCCGCAGCGGGGAGGCCGGTTTCTACCCGACCCGTAAATCCTTGTCAACACTTCATTTTCGCCCTAAGGCGGAAACCGTCGACCCGGTCCTTTTTGCCGCCCCGGCCCTTTCGGTCCGTCGCAGCGAGGGGCGGGTTTTACTCGCCCCATCCGACCCTGTCAACCGCTTTTTTCACCTTCCGGCGAAACCCGCTGACCGGGCCGTTCCACTGTATCGAACCGGTATCGGTCCTCGCAGCGGGAGGCGGTTTCTAACCGCCCCATCCAACCCTGTCAACCATGTTTTTACCCGAAGGCAAATCCCGCTGACCGGGCCGAACCGCCACCAAAAACACCAGGGTCTCCGGCAGCGAGGGGCGGGTTCTATACCCGCCCGACTGCGCCGTCAACCCCATTTATCTGGAGGCTGGCCGCCCCGCCCGGATGGGAGGGACGAAATTTCATCCTATGCCTGACCCGGGCCGGACGCAAGAGCCTTCTGGCGGCGGCCTCGCCCCCTCCCCGCTCGGGTCGCCGCCCTATTGTGCCCGGCCCCGACATGCCCCTTATTAGAGGCTTGGGGCCTATAAGGATGGGGATGGACCATGGCGGCGAAGTCGCGAACCGAGATCATTGACGATATCGAGGATTGCATCGGGCGGAATGGCGGCGAATTCGGGCAGTGGTACGTCGGGTTCACCGCCAGCCCGAAGATCAAGCTGTTCTCGGGACACAAGCTCAAGCCCAAGGGCGACGCCTGGATTTCGCGGCTGGCCAAGGACGAGACGGAGGCCCACGAGGTGGCGGAATTCTTCCGCACCACGCGGCGGACCAAGGGGCCCGGCGGCCAGCCCGGCGACAACGACCTCTATGTCTACGCCTACAAGATGAAGTCGCACACCAAGCCCTGACGCTTGATCGCCCCGGTGGGGCGGTTCATGCTGCGCCTTCCGCTTAACCCCGGGAGGCCCCATGCAGACGCGCGCCAGCAATCGAACCATCGCCGAAAAGGACGTGGATTCGGTCCTGCACCCCTATACCAACCTGAAGCGCCACCCCGAGGTGGGGCCGCTGGTCATTACCAGGGGGCAGGGCGTGCGGGTCTATGACGAGAGCGGCAAGGACTACATCGAGGGCCTGGCCGGGCTGTGGTGCACCTCGCTGGGCTGGGGCGAGGAACGGCTGGTGGAGGCCGCCGCCCGCCAGATGCGCCAGCTTCCCTTCTATCACCTGTTCAGCCACAAGACCCACGATGCCGGCGTCGAACTGTGCGCCCGCCTGCTGGACATGGCGCCGGTGCCCATGTCCAAGGTGTTCCTGGCCGGATCGGGCTCGGAAGCCAACGACACCGCCATCAAGCTGATCCACTACCGGTCCAACGCACTGGGCCTGCCCGACAAGAAGAAGATCATCGCCCGCGAGAAGGCCTATCACGGCGTCACCGTGGCCACCGCCTCGCTGACCGGCCTGGTCAACAACCAGCGCTCGTTCGATCTGCCCATTCCCGGCGTGCTGCGGGCCGGCTGCCCCCATCACTACCGTTTCGCCAGACAAGGCGAGAGCGAGGAGGATTTCTCCACCCGTCTGGCGGAGGAACTCGATGCGCTGATCCTGGCCGAGGGGCCGGACACCGTGGCCGCCTTCTTCGCCGAGCCGGTGATGGGCGCCGGGGGCGTCATCGTGCCGCCCGCCGGCTACTTCCCCAAGATCCAGGCGGTGCTGGACAAGTATGATATCCTGCTGGTGGTGGACGAGGTGATCTGCGGCTTCGGGCGCACCGGCAATATGTTCGGCACCGAGACCTTCGGCATCCGCCCCGACATGATGACCCTGGCCAAGGGACTGACATCGGGTTACGCGCCCCTCTCGGCCCTGATGGTCAACGAACGGGTCTACGCCCCCGTCGCCGAGGAATCGGGGCGCATCGGCGTGTTCGGCCACGGCTACACCTATGGCGGCCACCCCGTCTCGGCCGCCGTGGCGGTGGAGACGCTCAATATCTATGCCGAGCGCGATATCCTGTCACATGTCGCCAAGGTGGGGCCGGTGCTGCAGGACGGCCTGCGGGCCTTCCGCGACCACCCGCTGGTGGGCGAGGCGCGCGGCATCGGGCTGATCGGCGCCCTGGAACTGGTGGCGGACAAACAGACGCGCGCCCCCTTCCCGCCCGAGCTGACCATGGGCGCCAAGGTGGTGGCCAAGGCCCAGGACAAGGGCGTCATCCTGCGCGCCATGGGCGACGCGGTGGCCTTCTCCCCGCCCCTGGTCATCTCGGAGAGCGAAATCGCAGAGATGCTGCGGCGTTTCGGGCAAGCGCTTGACGAAGCTCATGGCGAGCTTGGCCCCAAATAACTATGTGATACTTCAATCGAAAGCCCTGGTGCATTACAGCTTGTACACTTGCGCCCGAGCTTTTTGATCCTCTAGGATCGGCGCACCGGCCCGAGACCCCGGAAAACACGGGGCCTGACGGGTCGAGGGAGGAGAGGAATGGATTACGAGCATTACTTCACCAAGCGGATCGCCGACCTCAAGTCCGAGGGACGCTACCGGGTGTTCGCCGATCTGGAACGCCAGAAGGGCCGCTTCCCCATCGCCCTCAACTATCGCGACGGCGAAGTGCGCGAAGTGGTGGTGTGGTGCTCCAACGACTATCTCGGCATGGGCCAGCACCCGGACGTGATCGCCGCCGCCCACGAGGCGCTGGAGCGCTGCGGCGCCGGTGCCGGCGGCACCCGCAACATTTCCGGCACCAACCACTACCACGTGCTGCTGGAAGAGGAGCTGGCCAGCTTCAACGCCAAGGAATCGTCGCTGCTGTTCACCTCGGGCTACGTGGCCAACCAGACCGCGCTGTCCACCCTGGGTGCCACCATTCCGGGCTGCGTCGTGTTCTCCGACGAGCTCAACCACAATTCCATGATCGAGGGCATCCGCCACGGCCGCTCGGACAAGCACGTGTTCCGCCACAACGACCCGGAACACCTGGAACAGTTGCTGTCGGCCTATCCGAAGGAGACGCCCAAGCTGGTGGCCTTCGAATCGGTCTATTCCATGGACGGCGACATCGCCCCCCTGGCCGAGTTCTGCGACGTGGCCGAGGCCCACAACGCCATGACCTATCTGGACGAGGTCCATGCCGTCGGCATGTACGGCACCGAGGGTTCGGGCGTCGCCGAGCGCGACGGGGTGCGCGACCGCATCACCATCATCCAGGGCACCCTGGCCAAGGCCATTGGCGTGGTCGGCGGCTATATCGCCGCCTCGGCGTCGTGCGTCGACTATGTGCGCAGCTTCGGCCCCGGCTTCATCTTCTCGTCCTCCATGCCGCCGGCCACCGCGGCGGCCGCCCTGGCGAGCATCCGTTATCTCCGCGCCCATCCCGAGATCAGGGACAGGCACCAGGAGCGTGCCGCCACGGCCAAGCACCTGCTGGCCGCCCGCGGCATTCCGGTACTGCCCTCGGTCAGCCATATCGTCCCGGTGATGGTCGGCAACGCCGCCCTGTGCAAGCAGGCCAGCGACCTGCTGCTCAACGAGTACGGCATCTATGTGCAGCCCATCAACTATCCCACCGTCCCGGTGGGTACCGAGCGGCTGCGCATCACGCCCACGCCGTTGCACGACGATGCCATGATGGCCCATCTGGTGGATTCGTTCTGCGCCGTGTGGGATCGGCTGGACCTGCACAAGGCCCATCATCCCAAAACCATCAAGGCAGCGGAATAACGACAGCTTCCTGTCAGGCTGAGGACGTACCTTAAACCAAGTCGAGCCGGATCGCTCCAGCATGCCCTCGTTGGAGCATTTGTCCGGTTTGGCCCTCCCAAGATGAAGCCGGCGGGCTCCCCAACTCCCGCCGGCTTCTATCTTTTTGGGGCACAGGCAAGAAAGCGCGGCCGGGACGGCCGCGCTCCACCAAGATACCGCCATTGCGGGGCGCGGTCATCTTGCCCGCACGCACCGTCGGCAGCCTTCAATAAACACCCTTGGAATTGAGATAGATGGCCGACTTGCGGTCCTCGGCCAGGGTATGGCCGACGATCCATTCCTGCAGGAAGGTCAGCACCTCGGCCTCGTTGTAGCCGCGCCCGTCGGCCACCGCCGCCTGCAATTCCGTCAATTGCTCCAGCAGGCGCTGATGGCG
>JAVBXM010000001.1 GCA_030824585.1 Phaeospirillum sp.
AGCCCGGCACCGGTCAGGACGGTCCGCCAGGAATCCGGGGTCAAGGACGGGGTGCCGGGGATGCGCCGTTCCGGGTCGCCAAAACGCCACCAACCCTCCAGCAGGCCGAAGGTCGCATGGGTGAACAGAGTGGCCACGCTGGTTTCGTTGATCAGCAGCATTCCGCCCGGCGCCAGTAACTGCCGCACATGGTCCAGGGTCCGAGCCATGTCGGTGGTGGCGTGCAACACATTGGCGGCAATGACCAGATCATAGCTTCCCGGCTCCACCTCCTGGCCGGCCAGCGGCTTTTCCACGTCGAACAGGGCGGTGGTCAGCATGGGCAGGCGGGGGCCGTACTGGCGCTCGGCATGGATCAGGAACGCACGCGACAGGTCGGTATAGCGGTATTCGGCCATGCGGCCCGCATGGGGGGCCAAGGCTTCGAACACCTTCTCGCTGGTGCCGCCGGTGCCGGCGCCGATCTCCAGAATGCGGAGCGACGGCTTGGCCGATTGACGGACGAAAGCCTCGGCGGCGCGGGCCAGGGACTGGCTGAAGCGGGCGGCGACCGGATTATCCTTATAGACCGCTTCAACCAGCCCCAGGGCGCCGTTAGGGAACATCACCGCCGTTGCCGCCCGCCGCCCGCTCAGGATGTCGGGCAAGGCGCGGAGGGTGGTTTCAACCAGGGCCATCTGTGCCGCCGGGCCGCCGGCGCGGCGGAAGGCCTCCCATTCGGCCCAGGCCGAGGCCGGGTCCACCGGCGTCTGCCCGGCCAGCAGGGCTTGCGCGGCGACATACCAGCGGGACAGGGCGGGAATGATCGTCGAGGTTGGAATGGCGTCCAGAAGTCCGGCCAAGATGGCGGCGATATGGCGGTCCAGTTGCGCTGCCTGGGAACGCAGAGCCTCGTCACCCTGGGGGGCGGTCACCACCTCGGCCAGGGTGGATGCCGCCGGCAGCCAGAACCGGCGTCGTTCGAACGGATAGGGTGGCAGGGAAACGATCATCGGACGGGACGGGCGTGGCAGAGCGGCCCAGGCCACGTCTGCCCCCTTGACCCAGGCGGCCAGGATGGCGGCGAGGTCGCCTTGCTGCCATTTCCGGCCAATGTCCTCGGCCGCAAGCGGATGCCGGGGGTCGGCCTGACCGGTCAGAACCTGGACGTCCGGCCGACCCTCCAGCCAGCCGTGCAGGGCGGCGGCCAGGACAGGGACGGAGGTGCTCACCAGGGCGAGGCGGCTTTCCATGGCCTCGCGCCCCACCTGCAGGGTATAGGCGAGATCGGCCAGGGCGGGGACGTTGCCGCCTGGCCCCAGGCGGCCGGCGAGGTCGGCGGCGATCCGATCCAGGGTGTTCAGCCCGGCGAAGGCTGCCGGGTCGAGAGAAAGCCCGAACCGTTCCTCGATCCAGCGGCGCAGGGCCAGACGCTGGGGCTGGTCGAGGCCGAGGCAATCGAAGGGTTCGGCTCCATCCAGGTCTTCCGGCGCCACCGCCAGCAGATTGGCCAATCGGCGACGAAGTTCACCGGCCAGGTCGGACGGGGCCTCCATTCCACCGGTTTCCAGGACCGCCAGCAGCCGCTCGACCTGGGCCCGCAGGCGGTCGGGATTGCGGGCCGACAAGACGATCGCCTGGGGACCTTCGCCGGACGGGGCGATGTCGGGGGCTTGCCAGTCCTCGACAATGATATGGGCATTGGCGCCGCCGGCCCCGAACGAGGAAATTCCGGCAATGCGCTGTCCCGCCGGCCATGGCGTCAGATTCCGTTGCAGCGCGAAGGGGCTGCCGTCCAGATCCAGATTGGGATTGGGCTCGGCGGCATGCAGGCTGGGGACGAGCATGCCGTGCTTCATCTGCAACACCACCTTGGTCAGGCTGGCGAGACCCGCCGCCGCTTCCAGATGGCCGATATTGGATTTGACCGAGCCCAGGGCGCAGAAGGCGCGGTCCTGGGTCTCCGCGGCGAAGGCCTGGGTCAGTCCGGCCAGTTCAATGGGGTCGCCCAGTTCGGTGCCGGTGCCGTGCGCCTCGATGCAGGTGACGCTGCGGGCGCTGAGACCGGCCTTGGCCAGGGCGTCGCGGATCAGCGCGGCCTGCGCCGCCGGATTGGGCACGGTGTAACCGTTGGTATGGCCGCCGTGATTGATCGCCGTCGCCCGGATCAGCGCGTGGATGTGGTCGCCATCGGCCAGGGCGGCGGACAGCGGCTTGAGCACCAGGCAACCGACCCCTTCGCCGGGGACGAAGCCGTTGGCGCCCTTGCCAAAGCTGCGGCAGCTGCCATCGGGGCTGAGCATCCGGGCCGCGCATAGATCCACATAGGTGGAGGGATGGAGGTAGAGGTTGACGCCGCCCACCAGGGCCATGCCGATGCCGCCCCGGCGCAGATGCTCGCAGGCGAGATGGATGGCGGTCAGCGAGGACGAACACATGGTGTCCACCGGCAGGCTGGGGCCCGACAGATTCAGCACATGGGAGACCCGGTTGGCCATGCTGGCGAACGAGGTCAGCGGCCGCACCACCGCTCCGCTTTCACTGGCGAAGGGGGGATGCAGGGCGAAGCCGGTCTTGGTCACGCCCACATAGACGCCGACCTGGGCGCCGTTGGGGCCGGGGCAGGCCGCGGCAAGGCGCTCGCGGCCATAGCCGGCATCCTCGCAGGCCTCCCAGGCCGCCATCAGGAACAGCCGTTCCTGCGGGTCCATGGCGGCGGCATCGCGGGCGGAGATCTTGAAGAACAGCGGATCGAAATCGGCGAATCCCTCGAGGAAGCCGCCCCATTTGGCGTAGCTGCGGCCCTGGGCCACGGCTTCGTCGCGGTCGGGGAGGAAGAATCCGTCCAGGGGCCAGCGCTCGGGCGGAATTTCGGTGGTGACATCACGCCCGGCGGCGAGATTGGCCCAGAATTCCTCGAGGGTCTCGGCGCCGGGATAACGGCCGCTCATGCCAATGATGGCGATGGGGTCGTCGGCCGGAACGGGCGACAAGGATGGCGGCGCGACCCGGGCGGCGACGGGTGCGGCCGCCGGTGCCGTGGCCTGGGTCGCCCCGGTCCAGCGGCGGCAGGCCTCGGTCTGATGACCGGCCAGATACTCCGCCACTCCGGCCAGGGTGCGGTACTGGAAGAACAGGGTCTTGGGGAGGGCGGCGAAGACATCGCCCAGGGCGGCATTCAGCCGGGTGATCATCAGGGAGTCGATGCCGTAATCTTCCAGCGGCGTGTCGGCTCGGATGGCTTCCGGGGCAAAGCCGCCGACCTTGGCGAACAGGCGCCCCAGATGGGCGGCGACCTGCTGGCTCAGGCGGTCATCGGCGGTGGCGGCCGGCAGGTCGGCCCGGCGGGCATCCAGATGGGCGAAGAAGGCCCGGATGCGTGGCGCGTCGCCGGCCATGACCGCCGCCTGGCCCAGCCCCGCCGCCAGGATGCGGTGAAGGGCGGCCAAGCCCGGCTCCGTGGCCAGGGCACGCTGACCCATGCGGTTGAAGAGGGCGTCCGCGGTGGACTCGTCGATGCGCATGCCGCCGTCCCGCCACAGCGGCCAGTCCACCGACACCACCGGCAGTCCCTTGAATTCGGCCAGGGCGTCGAGGAACCCGTTGGCGGCGGCGTAATCGGCCTGCCCGGTATTTCCTGCCACCCCGGATAGCGAGGCGAAGAGTACCAGCCGGTCCAGACGCAGCCCGGCGCAGGCTTGCGCCAGGGCGAGGGCGCCGCTGGCCTTGGGGCCCAGCACGGCGGCCAGATCGGCGGCGCTCTTGCGGGCGATCAAGCCGTCGCGCAGCACTCCGGCGCAATGGAAGACGCTATCGATGCCGCCATGGACCTCGACCACGCCCCGGACCAGGCCGGCAACCGCGTCCGGATCGGCCATATCGACGCGGCGATAGGCCGCGACCACGCCCAAGCTTCGCAATTGGGTGAGGACGGACGAGCGCCCGGCATCTTCCGGCGAGGCGCCGGCCAATACGAGCACCGCGCCGGGCGTGGTCGCGGCGATGTGGTGGGCGAGGATGCGGCCCAGCGCTCCCATGCCGCCGGTGATCAGGAAGACTCCGTGCGGGCGCCAGGGCAGGGCGGGCTGTCGGTCCACCGGCAACTCGCTCCAGGTCCGGACCAGGCGTCGCCCATCCTGATAGCGGATCCGGGCCTCCCCCGGTCCGGCGGCTTCGTTGGCGAGAAGGTGGGCCAGGGTCGCGGCATCGGTCCCGGCTTCCACCTCGATGACCTGACCGCTCAAATTCGATGATTCCAGGGCGGCGGTGGCGAGCATGGCGCCCAGCCCGGCGTAAAGCTGGCGTTCGTCGCCCCGGGGCACCACCAGTTGCACCAGAACCGGTCCGTCGTCGCGGACAAGCTCCTGCACCGTGGCCAGCATGGCCTGGGCCATGGCGGCGTAGCGCTGGTCGATGGTGCCGGCCGGCAGGGGCACGACCCGCAATTCGGCTCCGTGGCCGGGGGCAACCGTGACGTCGCACGGGATGATTACCCGGCGACCGCCGGAGATTCGGCCCGCCGTCAGCGGCGCCTCGACCCAGCCGGGATACAGCACCAGTGGCGCGCTATCGCTTCCCGGCAGCCAGAAGCGGGTGTCGGCGAAGGCGCGCGGCGGCAAGGGCTGGCGGCGGGGCGTGGTTCCGGCGGGGTAGTCTTCCACCACCACATGGGCATTGCTGCCGCCAAAGCCGAAACTGCTGATGCCGGCG
>JAVBXM010000230.1 GCA_030824585.1 Phaeospirillum sp.
CTGGCCGGCATGAAGGATTCCAAGGTCATCGTCGCCATCAACAAGGACGAAGAGGCACCCATCTTCCAGGTCGCCGATTACGGCCTCGTCGCGGATCTCTTCAAGGTCTTGCCCGAACTGGCGACTGAATTGAATAAATAATCATCAACCTGCCCTGAGGCAAACGCCCTTACCATCCGGGAGCCTAACAATGAGTGCTATCAAGAAGATTGGTATTATCGGCGCGGGCCAGATGGGCAATGGTATCGCCCATGTCTGTGCCGCATCCGGCTTCGACATCATCCTGCTGGATATCAGTGAAGAGGCCCTGAAGAAGGGCCTGGGCACCATTTCCAAGAACCTGGACCGTGCCGTCGCTAAGGGCAAGCTGACCGAGGCGGACAAGACCGCCACCCTGGGCCGCATCAAGCCGACCACCGTCTACGCCGATTTCTCGGACAGCGATCTGGTCATCGAGGCCGCCACCGAGGACGAGAAGGTCAAGCGGGCCATCTTCGCCCAGCTCTGCCCGGTGCTGAAGCCCGAGGCCCACATCGCGTCGAATACCTCGTCGCTGTCCATCACCCGCCTGGGTGCCGCCACCGACCGCCCCGCCAAGTTCATGGGCATGCACTTCATGAACCCGGTGCCGGTCATGCAGTTGGTCGAGCTGATCCGCGGCATCGCCACCAGCGAGGAGACCTTCTCCCTGGTGCGCGAGATGACTCTGAAGCTGGGCAAGAAGCCGGTCTCGGCCGAAGACTTCCCGGCCTTCATCGTCAACCGTATCCTGCTGCCGATGATCAACGAGGCGGTCTACACCCTGTACGAGGGCGTCGGCTCGGTGACCTGTATCGACACCGCCATGAAGCTGGGCGCCAACCATCCCATGGGCCCGCTGGAACTGGCCGATTTCATCGGCCTGGACACCTGCCTGGCGGTGATGCAGGTGCTGCACGACGGTCTGGCCGACACCAAGTACCGCCCCTGCCCGCTGCTGGTGAAGTATGTGGAGGCCGGCTGGCTGGGTCGCAAGACCGGCCGCGGCTTCTACGACTACACCGGCGAGGTCCCGGTTCCGACCCGCTGATCCGGCGATTCCGGTCGAGACGAAGGGCGGGAAGCGAAAGCTTCCCGCCCTTTTTTCATGCGTGGAGGAGGGGGGTTAAACCGCCCCGTGGCAGTGCTTGTACTTCTTGCCCGAGCCGCAGGGGCACGGCGCGTTGCGCGGGGTGGCGGCCCAGGTGGTGGAATCGTTGGGGTCCACGGCGGTGCTGCGCTGGGACAGGGCGACAGGCGTGGCGCCGCCCGACGAGAAGGCCGGGTCCTCGCGGGTTTCCATGGTACGGGTGGGGCGCTGGGGCTCCAGGGCCTGTTCGGCTTCCTCCTCGTTGGAGAAGCGCAACTGGACATGGGCCAGCACCGAGGTGACGCGCTCGCGCAGGTCGAGCAGCATCTGCTCGAACATGTTGAACGCCTCGCGCTTGTACTCGTTCAGCGGATCGCGCTGGGCGTAGGCGCGCAAGCTGATGCCCTGGCGCAGGTGGTCCAGCTGCAGCAGGTGTTCCTTCCACGCCTGGTCGAGAATCTGCAGCAGCAGGCTCTTTTCCACCATGCGCATGGTCTCGGGGCTGTATTCGGCCACCTTGGCCGCCGCCTTGCGGTCGGCGTGGTCGGTGACGCGGGCGCGGATCTCCTGGTCGGCGATGCCTTCTTCCTTGGCCCAATCGGCGATGGGCAGGTCCAGGTTGAAGACGCGCAGCACTTCCTCGTGCAGCGCAGCCACGTCCCACTGTTCGGCGTAGGCGCGCTCGGGGATGCAGCGGGCGACCATTTCGGTGATGACCTCGTGGCGGAAGGCGACGATCTCTTCCGAGACGTCGTCGGCGCTCATCAGGTCCTTGCGCTGCTCATAGATGACCTTGCGCTGGTCGTTCATCACGTCGTCGAACTTCAGCAGGTTCTTGCGGATGTCGAAGTTGCGGGCCTCGACCTTCTGCTGGGCCTTTTCCAGGGCCTTGTTGATCCAGGGATGGACGATGGCCTCGCCGTCCTTGAGCCCCAGCTTCTGCAGCATGCCGTCCATGCGCTGCGAGCCGAAGATGCGCATCAGGTCGTCTTCCAGGGACAGGAAGAACTTGGACGCCCCGGGATCGCCCTGGCGGCCCGAACGGCCGCGCAGCTGGTTGTCGATGCGCCGGCTTTCATGGCGTTCCGAGCCGACCACGTAAAGACCGCCGGCGTCGCGCACCTTCTGCTTGTTGACCTCGATCTCGGCCTTGATGCCGTCGATGCGCACCCGCCGTTCGGCCTCGTCCTTGATCTCGGACAGCTCCATGCGGATGCGCATGTCCAGGTTGCCGCCCAACTGGATGTCGGTGCCGCGGCCCGCCATGTTGGTGGCGATGGTCACGCCGCCGGGCACGCCGGCCTGGGCGACGATATAGGCTTCCTGCTCGTGGTAGCGGGCGTTCAGCACCTGGTGCGGAATCTTCTTCTTCTTGAGCATGTCCGCCAGCAGCTCGGACTTCTCGATGGAGGTGGTGCCCACCAGGACCGGCTGCATGCGGGTCCGGCACTCTTCGATCAGGGTGACGATGGCCTCGTACTTCTCACGCGCCGTGCGATAGACCTCGTCGTCGTGGTCCTTGCGGCTGACCGCCAGATTGGTGGGGATCTCCACCACTTCGAGGTTGTAGATCTCGGCGAATTCGCCGGCCTCGGTCATGGCGGTGCCGGTCATGCCGGCCAGCTTGGGGTACAGGCGGAAATAGTTCTGGAAGGTGATCGAGGCCAGGGTCTGGTTCTCGTTCTGGATGGTCACGCCTTCCTTGGCCTCCAGGGCCTGGTGCAAGCCCTCGGAATAGCGGCGGCCTTCCATCATGCGGCCGGTGAACTCGTCGATGATGACGACCTTGTCGTTCTTGACGATGTAGTCCACGTCGCGGGTGAACAGCTTGTGGGCGCGCAGCGCCTGATTGACGTGATGAACCAGGCTGACGTTGCCGATGTCGTAGAGCGTGCCCTTCATCAGGCCGGCGGCCTGGAGCATTTCCTCGACGTGTTCGGTGCCGCGATCGGTGAGCGTCACGGCGCGCACCTTCTCGTCCTTCTCGAAGTCCTCGGCCACCAGACTGGGCATCAGCTTGTCGACCAGACGGTAGAGATCGGAATTATCCTCGGTGGGGCCCGAGATGATCAGCGGCGTGCGCGCCTCGTCCACCAGGATCGAGTCCACCTCGTCGACGATGGCGTAGTTGAAGGGCCGCTGGACCATCTCTTCCAGGCGGAACTTCATGTTGTCGCGCAGGTAGTCGAAGCCCAGCTCGTTGTTGGTGCCGTAGGTCACGTCGCAGGCATAGGCCTGCTGGCGTTCCAGGTCGTCGAGACCGTGGGTGATGACGCCGACGGAAAGGCCCAGGAAGCGGTAGACCTGCCCCATCCACTCGGAGTCGCGGGTCGCCAGGTAGTCGTTGACGGTGACCACGTGCACGCCCTTGCCGGTCAGGGCGTTGAGATAGACCGGCAGGGTGGCGACCAGGGTCTTGCCTTCACCGGTGCGCATCTCGGAGATGCGGCCCTGGTGCAGAACCATGCCGCCCAGCAACTGGACGTCGAAGTGGCGCTGGCCCAGCGTGCGCTTGGCGGCCTCGCGCACCGTGGCGAAGGCCTCGGCCATCAGGTCGTTCAGTTCGGTGCCGTTTTCCAGCCTTTGGCGGAACTCGACGGTCTTGGCGCGCAGCTCGTCGTCGGAAAGCTTCTCGAAGGCAGGTTCCAAGGCGTTGACCGCCTCGACATGCTTCTTCAGCGGCTTGATAACACGGTCGTTGGCGGTTCCGAAGATCCGCCGGGCAAGGGCGCCGAACATGAAGCTTCCCCAAGATAAGAGAGCAGGCCCGAAAGGGGCCCATCGCGACCGGCAAGAGATAGAGGCCGGCCCGCGATCTGTCAATGTCGCGGGCCGATTTGTGGCCGAGGGGGCGCCGGTTTTCAGGCGGCGCGGCGCAGGACCTCGGCCATTTCCTCCAGTAGGGCCAGGACCTCGTGGGATGCCTCGTTGAGGCGGTCGACCTCGGTCTGGGCCGCCGTCGCGTCACCCTGGGCGTGCAGCTCCAGGGCGCGCTTGCCATGGGCATGGACGCGCTGGTGGGGGGCCAGCAGGCGGCCATAGGCGGACTGGCCGGTGAGGCGTTCGTCCTTCAAGGTATCGTACCACTTGCCCAGGCGGCAGGTGTGGTGGTCGGCCAGCTTGTCGGGCGTGAGGTCGTTGCGGCCCATGATGTGGTCGATGATCGAGCGCTTGAAGCGGATATGGTCGTTCTTGGCTACCTGCAGCAGGGTCTCGGCGGTGCCCAGCCTGGCGAAGTCCTCGGCCCGGCGGTCCAGCACCTGGGCCGCCTCGGTCATGGCGCCCAGCACCTGGTCGATCTCCTCGAGATTATGCTCGGACAGGCTGGCGATCTGGCCGGTGGCGGCCGAGACCTCGGCAGCCGCGGCGTTCTGCTGGCCCAGGATGCCGGCGATGTCGTGCATGCGCCGGGTCACCCCGTCGATGCGCCCGGCGATGGCCTCCAGGCCGCCGGTCACCTGGCCGACGGCGGCCATGCCGTCATTGGCGGCGCAGCGCGAGCGCTCCATGGATTCGCGGGCGCCATTCATGTCGTTGACCAGGGTCTCGATGCGCGAGCGGATGTCCACCGTGGCTTTGGCGGTCTGGTTGGCCAGGGTCTTGACCTCGCCGGCCACCACCGCGAAGCCCTTGCCGGCCTCGCCGGCCCGGGCCGCCTCGATGGTGGCGTTGAGCGCCAGCAGGTTGGTCTGGCCGGCGATGTCCTCGATCTGGTTGATGATGGCGGCGATCTGGTCCGAGGCGCCGGACAGGGCCTCGATCTTGCCGCCCACCTCCGACACCGCCTGCAGCAGCCCGTCCATGGCCCGGCGGGCGCTAGCGGTGGCGGCGACGCCCTCCTTGGCGGCGGCCTCGGCGTCCGAGGCCTCCTCGGCGGCGATTTCCGAGGATTGCGAGATGGTGTTGACCGAGACCACCAGTTCCTCGATGGCGCTGGCGATGGACTGGCTCTGCTCCGAGGCGCGGCGCACCGATCCCGACATACGGGTCAGCACCACCCCGGCCTCGTTGCTCTGCATGGCGGCCTCGACGATTCCTTCCAATTGCAGTTGCATACCGTCCTTCAGGGATTTCTGCCCCTTCTCCAGCTCGACCAGGGTGCGCTGCTGCGCCGCTTCCAGTTCGGCGGTGCGCTCCACCTCCTTTTGCACCACCTGGACGGCGCGGGCCATCCGGCCGATCTCGTCGTTGCGGTCCAGGCCGGGGATGTCCGCCGCGAAGTCCCGCCTGGCGATGCGGTCCATGGCAGTGCTCATGGCCAGCACCGGGCCGGTGATGGAGCGGCTGAGCAGGATGCTGAGGACCACCGCCACGGCGGCGGCGCCGAGGATCAGCCCGGCCATGGTCCGGCGCGCCTCCGACAATTGGGTGGCGTAGTGGGAGCCATCCATGGCGATCTCCGCCACGCCCAGCGGCTTGCCGCCATAATCCTTGACCGCCCGGCCCAGCACGGCGACGCGGCCGCCCTTGCCGTCCTCCACCGCCTTGATGACGTCCCTGCCGCCCAGGGCGGCGGCGATCTCGGAGGGAGACAGGGCCGACTGGGCGATGGTGCCGGCGAACACCTTGAACTCGTCCTTGGCCTTGACGTGCAGGGCCACGTCGACGCCGAACGTCTTCTTGAATTCCACGAAGAAGGGCTGGCCGAAGGACAGGCCGAACTCCACCGAACCCACGTGCCGGCCCTCGTCGAACAGCGGCATCAGGCCGCGCACCCCCAGCCCGGCCACGCCGTATTCCAGGCCGTGGGTGGGCCTTTGCGTCGTGTTGGTCTCCACCACGGTCTGGCGGATGGCCGACAGGTCGTCGCCGAACTTGGCCGGGGCGTGGACGCGCAGGAACGAGGTGGCGGGGGGCGTGTGGAACTGGAACTGCTCGACGCCGAAGGGGGCGGCGACGGCCTTGAAGGTGGGAATCATCTGGGCGGCCAGGACGTCGCGGTTGCCGGTGGCGACCAGATGGGCAATGCCCGGCAGGTTGGCCACCAGGGCGGCCATGGCCTGGGCCTGGTCGGCGGAACCGCCGATGGCGTCGGACAATTGCTCGAAGCGGCCCATCAGCTCGCGCCGCTCGGCCTGCTCGATCTGCGTGACGGCGTGGCTGTTGCTGAACCATCCCATGGTGGCGGCGGTCCCCACCGACATGGCGACCAGGGCGGCGCCGAAGCGCGCGGCAATTCCAAAGGCCATGGTTCCTGTCTCTCCCCCTTGAAAAGGCGAATGGCGGCTTGATCCGGTCTGGTGATGGAGGTCGCGCCCTCCGAACCGCCCCACCGGCTCAGGCTCGCCGCGCCGTGCACGCCATGAGCGATCTTGCTGCCAGCAGCATCACTCATGGCGTGCTGAAACATTATTTAATATAAATATCATTATATTAGCAACAAATGTTTTGGTCCGACCAGTCGAGAGCATGCCGGGACTTGGGGGAAGGCCAAGGCTGGGGTATAAGGTCCGCACCGCCCCGTGGGCGTGCTTCCCCAAGGCCCCTTGGCGGAACTGGTAGACGCAAGCGACTTAAAATCGCTCGCCTTCGGGCGTGCCGGTTCGATTCCGGCAGGGGCCACCAAATTCAAAGGCTTTGTATATCCCGCACACCGTGAAGTATGCGGATGACCTCGATTCCATCGGCGACGGGCCGGTAGAAGACGATGTGGCGTCCGACCGGGAAGCTGCGGATGACGGGCCGAAGCGCGCCGCGATCACGGCCGAGCAGAGGCGATTGGGCCAGAAGCTCGCAGCACTGTACGACGTCGGAGATCAACTGGGCGGCGGCGGCCGGATTGTCGCTGGCAATGTAGTCGCCGATCTCTTCAAGATCGGCTGCCGCTCGCGGCCGAAGGCGGATCACCGCTATCAGCGGTTGGGCGTGCCGTACTTGGCGAGAAGACGGGAGAAGACGGGGCCACCGTCTACGGTATCGCCGCTGGTCGCTCCCTCGTCCAAGGCGGTGCGCAGGGCGGCGATGCGGGCCTCTTCCCCACCGGCCAGGGCGACGGCGATGGCGGACTCGTCCGCATTTTGCAGAAAGCCGGCCAGATCAGGATCATGGAATTCGCGATTGACGCGCATGGAGGCGGACCTTCGCCGACAAGGAGACGAACCCGCACAGGATATCACACGGGGCGGAAGGATTCCTAGCAAGGCAATTGGAGCCGGATTTCCCACCTCCCCCTCGCCCCTTTTTCGCCCTTGCTATGTCCTTCGTCTGCCGGGTCCACACCCTCTGGTTTCGAGGGGGGCTTGGGGGTAGCATATTCCTTTCGATCTGGTTCATGCGGTTGGGGGGCTGGGCATGCTGTCGAATTGGACCGTCTCGCTGAAGATGTGGCTGGTCGTCGGGTTGATGAGCCTGCTCGCCGTGGGGATCGGTGGGGTCGGCATCACCGGCATGGAAGCCCTGGACGAACAATCGGGGGAGATTCAGAAGGCGGCGGCCCGCGCCATCATCGGCGAGCGCAGCAACGGGCTGATCCTGTCCGTCGTGATGGATTCGCGCGGCATCTACATGGCGCAGTCGTCCGCCGAGGTCGAGAAATACGCCGTCCCCATGCTGGACAATCTCCAGAAGTTCGAGCGCAATATCGCCGAATGGGGGAGCATGGCGCCGCCGTCGCAGCAGGCCGAGTTCGCCAAGTTGAAGGAATCCGCCACCCGCTTCGTCGCGTTCCGCCGCGAACTGGTGCGCATCGGCCGCGCCGAGGGCGGCCCCGCCGGCCGGGCGTTCGGCGATAACGACGCCAACCGCAAGTCGCGCCAGGAGCTCAACAAGCTGACCGAGGCCTTCGCCGACATCAACAACAGGGACATCACCGAAACCGCCGCCAGCATGGACAAGCTCCGCGTCTCCAAGCTGCGGATCAGCATCGCCCTGACCCTGGCGGGAATCGCGGTGGTCGGCGCCCTGGCCACCCTGATCGGCAAGCGCACCATCGCCGCTCCCATCGATTCCATGGCGGCGGCCATGGACCAGTTGCGCCAGCGCCAGTACGCCGTTCACATCCCCGGCATAGGGCTTGGAAACGAGATCGGCCGCATGGCCTCGTCCCTGGCGGTGTTCCGCGACGCCATGGTCGAGACCGACCGCCTGGCCGCCGAGCACAACGCCGAGATGGCGGCGCGCGCCGAGCGGGGCAAGGCGATGGATGCCCTGGCCCGGGATTTCGATCACACGGTGTCGGGCGTTCTGGACGTGGTGTCGGGTGCCGCCACCGAGCTGCACGCCACCGCCCAGGGCATGCAGGTCATCGCCGAGCAGACCCAGGACAAGGCTTCGGCGGTGGCCGCCGCCTCGGAAGAGGCGTCCAGCAGCGTCGAAACCGTGGCGACCGCCGCCGAGGAACTGTCGGCTTCCATCGCCGAGATCGCCCGCCAGGTGGCGCAGTCCAGCTCCGCCGCGCAGTTGGCCTCGGACGAGGCCCGCCAGACCAACACCATCGTCCAGGGGCTGGCGGCCAGTTCCACCCGGATCGGCGACGTGGTCAGCCTGATCAACGATATCGCGGCGCAGACCAACCTGCTGGCGCTCAACGCCACGATTGAAGCCGCTCGCGCGGGGGAAGCAGGCAAGGGCTTCGCCGTGGTGGCCGGCGAGGTCAAGGTGCTGGCCACCCAGACCGGCAAGGCCACCGAGGAGATTTCCACCCAGGTGGGCGCCGTCCAGACCGCCACCCGCGAGGCCGTGGCGGCCATCGGCAGCATCGTCGGCCGCATCGAGGAGATCAACCACATCGCCACCGCCATTTCGGCGGCGGTGGAGGAGCAATCCGCCGCCACCGCCGAGATCGCCCGCAATGTGGATCAGGCGGCCCAGGGTACCCGGCAGGTCTCGGCCAATGTGGGCGGCGTGTCGGCCACCGCCGCCGAGACCGATGCGGCGGCGGTGCAGGTCCTGTCGGCGGCGGAATCCCTGTCGCGCGAGGCGACGGAGCTCAAGGGCGTGGTCGACCGCTTCCTGGAAGGGGTTCACACCGTCCAGGGCTGAGCCCGGTCAGGGGGCGTCCGCCGCCCGCTCCAGCCAGGCGGCGAGGTCGTCGGTGATGTGGTGGACGTGGGCGAGGTCGCCCCGGTCCTCGCCCAGCACCTCGGTATCGGGGTGGCCGTCCTCGCGCACCCACAAGGTGGTCATGCCGATGGCGGCGGCGGGCCGCAGGTTGCGGTGCAGGTCCTCGACCATCAGGGCGGCATGGGGATCGACGGCGTGACGGTCGATCAGCAACTGGTAGCATTCGGGCTGCGGCTTGGGGATGAAGCGGGCGGCCCTGATGTCGAAGATGCCCTCGAAGTGCCGGGCCAGCCCAAGGCGGCCCAGCACGTTCTCGGCATGGCGCTCCGATCCGTTGGTGAAGATCAGCTTGCGCCCCGAAAGGGCGGCCAGGGCTGAATCCAGGCGGGGCGCCGCGTCCAGCACCGTGCAGTCGATGTCGTGGACGAAGGACAGGAACGCCTCGGGCTCGATCTTGTGCACCAGCATCAGGCCGCGCAGCGTGGTGCCGAATTCGCGGTAATAGCGCTTTTGCAGGGCGAAGGCGTCGTCCAGCGACAGGTGCAGCCGCTCGGCGATGAAGCGGCGCATGCGCACGTCGATCTGGGGGAACAGGCTGGATGACGCGGGGTACAGCGTGTTGTCCAGGTCGAAGACCCAGGTCTCGATGCGCGACAGATCGGGGAAGTCCTTGTCCATGCCCAAGACGTAGCGCGCCCCGGCGCCCAAGGCAAGGCATCCGCCTTTTAGGGGATCGTTAAGTGCCCATACCTATGTTAAGGAGGAATGGGGATGTGACGGCCGGGATTCCAGAGCGGATGAGCGCGACGGGCGACAAACAGCGAGGCAAGCCGCCAACGGGCGGGCGCCCCGCCATGGTCTTGGGAACCGAGGGGCTGGGTGCCTTTCCCGGGCCGGCGGTGCTGCTCGACCGTGACGGAATCATCATCGCCGCCAACGGCCGGGCGGAGCCCCTGGCCCAGGCGGTGGCCCAGGACCGGCTCGGCTGCCTGTCCGCCCTGCTGGGCCAGCCCGGTGCCACCTCGGTGGAAAGCCTGCCGCTCGCCACCGGCGGTTCCCTGATCCTGGACCTGGTCTCCATCCCGGCCGAGGGCGGCCAGACCATCCTGTTCGGCCGCGACGTGACGCTCGAGCGCAACCTGCGGGCCGCCCTGGTGGAATCCCGCCAGCGCTACAAGGACCTGGTGGAGATTTCCAGCGATTTCGCCTGGGAAACCGGTGCCGACGGCCGCTTCGTCTTCGTCAGCCCCAAGGGGGCGCTGGGCTTCGCCGCCGACGAACTGGTGGGGCGCCGCCCCGCCGAGTTCGTGCTGCAGGAGGAAGACACCCACGGTCCCGGCCCGTTCGAGGCGGTGGCCCCGGTCGAGGACATCGAGGTGTGGATGCGCCAATCCGATGGCCAGCCCATGTGCCTGCTGGCCTCCTCCACCCCCATTCGCGGCGATGGCGGCGAGTGGCGCGGCGCCCGCGGCGTGTGCCGCGACGTGACCCAGGAACGGCTGCGCGACGCGGCGCTTTCGCGCGCCAACAACCGCGAGCGCCTGCTCAGCTATATCGTGCGGACCATCCGCGACGAGGTGGACCCCGCCGACATGCTGAAGGCGGCGGCCGAGGCCACGGCGCGCGCCCTGGGTGCCACCGGCTGCCAGATATTCCGCATCCAGTCCGAGGATTCCGACTTCGTCCTGTCGGCCGATTACGGCCAGTTCGGCGAGTCCCGTCTGGTGCTCGACACCTTCGAATCCACCGATCACTACGATGGCGACCTGGGCGACTGGCGGGTATTGGCCTCGGTGTGCCGCTACCGCCATTCCATCAACGGCGCCGTGCTGCTGTGGCGCCAGATGGGCCGCGCCGCCTGGAGCGACGACGACCGCCTGCTGATCGACGACGTGGCCAATCAGGTGGGGCTGGCCGCCGAGCAGATCACCAACCACGAGCGCATGGTCAAGCTGTCGCGCACCGATGGATTGACCGGCCTGTTCAACCGCCGCGCCTTCTTCGAGGAGATCGCCCGGCGCTTCCACCGGCTGACGCGCGAGGGGCGGCCCGCCGCCCTGATCTACGTGGACCTGGACAATTTCAAGGCGGTCAACGACGTGCACGGCCACCAGACCGGCGACCGGGCCCTGCTGGCGGTGCGCGACCTGCTGCTGCAGCACACCAGGCCCATCGATCTGGTGGCGCGCCTGGGCGGCGACGAATTCGCCATCTGGCTGGAAGCCGCCGAGGAGCGCATCGCCGTCAAGCGCTGCGAGGATCTGCTGGAGGCCGCCAAGGGGCTGGAGCACTATTCCGGCGGGGCGGACAAGCCGCTGGGCTGCTCGCTGGGCGTGGCGGTGCATGCCGGCGGCGACCGGGAAAACATCGAGGAACTGATCGCCCGCGCCGACAAGGCCATGTATCAGGTCAAGCGCACCGGCAAGGGCGCCTTCCACATCGCGCCGCCGCCCGGCGCTTCCCATGTCGTGCCGCCCTCCGGCGGCGGGGGGACGGCATGACCGGATTCCTCAAGCGGCTGTTCGGCGGCGGGCGCAAGGGGCCGCTGGACTATGAGCAGGCCAAGGAACTGGCCGCTCATCCCGATGCCGCGGTCCGCGCCGAACTGGCGGCCCGCGAGGACGTCAAGGCCGAGATTCTCTATTTCCTGGCCGAGGACGGCGATGCCGAGGTGCGGCGCAAGGTGGCGGCCAATCCCCATGCCCCGGCCCAGGCCAATTTGCGCCTCGCCGCCGACCAGAGCGACGCGGTGCGCGGCGACCTGGCCGCCAAGATCGCCCGGGTGGCCCCCGGCCTGTCGACCCACGAACAGGACCGCCTGCGCCGCATGACCTTCGAATCCCTGGAGATGCTGGCCCGCGACCAGATTCCCAAAGTGCGCCAGATTCTGGCCGAGGCGCTGCAGGACGTGGCCAACGCGCCGCCCGACGTGATCCGCCGGCTGGCCCGCGACGCCGAACTGGTGGTGGCCGGGCCGGTGCTGCAGTTCTCGCCGGTGCTGACCGACGAGGACCTGCTGGAGATCATCGGCGCCGGCCCCATTCCCGGTGCCCTGGCCTGCATTTCGCGGCGCTCGGTGGTCAACGTCAAGGTGGCCGACGCCATCGCCGCCACCGACGACGTGGACGCCATCGCCGTGCTGCTGGGCAACCCTTCCGCCCAGATCCGCGAGGAGACCCTGGACCGTCTGGCCGACCGCGCCGCCGATATCGAGGCCTGGCACCGGCCCATGGTCGAGCGGCCGCAGCTTTCGGCCCGCACGGCGCAGAAGCTGGCCCGCTTCGTCGCCGCCAGCCTGCTGCAGACCCTGTCGGAGCGGCGCGACCTGGACGCCGACGCCATCGCCGCCGTCGCCGCCGTGGTGTCGCGGCGCATCGGCGAGATCGAGGACGATGCCGGCGCCAAGGGCGAGGCCAGGCGCGACGCCGACGATGCCGCCGCCCTGCAGCGGGCCCGCGCCCTGCACGCCGCCGGGCAACTGGACGAGACGGCCATGGATACCGCGCTGTCGTCGGGCGATCACGCCTTCGTCACCGCCGCCCTGGCGGTGCTGTCGAACCTGCCGCCCAAGGCGGTGCGCAAGGTGGTCTATACCAAGAGCGCCAAGGGCATGGTGGCGGTCACCTGGAAGGCCGGCCTGTCCGCCGGCTTCGGCGCCCAGTTGCAGAGCAAGCTGATGCGCCTGCCCGCCTCCAAGGTGCTGGCGCCGAAGCAGGGCGACCACGCGCTGTCCGCCGCCGAGATGGAATGGCAACTGGAGTTCTTCGGGGCGGGGGAATAGCCCGACTTTCGGAAAAGTCCTTCGCTGCGCTCAGTGTACTTTTCCGAAGGAAAACGGAAAGCTCCGGCTCGGGGCGACCCTTCGCCGGAGCTTGTTTCCTTCGATTACGACGCCTTCGGCACGCCCGACGTGGTCGAGTGCTCGAAGTGCAGGGCTTCGCCGGGATGGACCACGTCGTGGGCCGAGTGGGCGACGCGGGCGGCTTCGGCGAAGCCCGACAGGATCAGCTTCAGCTTGCCGGGATAGGAGCAGATGTCGCCGGCCGCATAGATGCCCGGCGCATCGGTGGCGCCCGTCGCCGGGTCGACGGCGATCAGGTTGCGGTCCATGCCGAGATTCCACTGGGCGATGGGGCCGAGGTCGCTGGACAGGCCATAGAAGGGCAGCAGCACGTCGGCCTCCAGGCGTTTGGTCTCGCCCTCCAAGGTGGCGACGATCACCGCCGACAGCTTGCCGCTCTCACCTTCCAGGCCGTGCAACTGATAGGGCACCACCAGCTCGACGCCGCCGGATTCGGCCAGTTGCTTGAGACGCGCCTCGGATTCGGGGGCGGCGCGGAACTTGGGGCGGCGATGCACCACCATGACCTTGGCCGCCACCTCGGCGAGCGAGATGGCCCAATCCACCGCCGAATCGCCGCCGCCGGCGATCACCACCGTCTTGCCGCGGAAATCCTCGCGACGGCGCACCAGATAGAACACGCTGGTGCCTTCGTACCGCTCCAGACCGTCCAGCGGCGGGCGGTTGGGGCCGAAGGCGCCGCCGCCGGCGCAGATGATCACGGCCCGTGCCGCGATGCTGTCGCCGTTGGACAGGCCGCACAGCCAGCGCCCGTCGTCCAGGCGGGCCAGGGTGCTCACCTGGGTGTCGAAATGGAAGGTGGGGGCGAAGGGCGCCGCCTGCTCGGACAGGCGCTCCACCAGATCGGCGGCCAGGATGGAGGGATGGCCGGGAATGTCGTAGATGGGCTTTTCCGGGTACAGCGCGCTCAACTGGCCGCCGACGGCTTCCAGGGCGTCGACCACGTGGCAGCGCACCTTGACCATGCCGCACTGGAACACCGCGAACAGGCCCACCGGGCCGGCGCCGACGATCACCGCATCGGTTTCATGCTGGACCATGATTGGTCTCCTTTTCCTTTGCCCTCAATCGCCGGGCGCTTCGCTCGGGCTTTCGCGGCATAAGCCGCGGCGCGCGTCGCGCCAGCCTCCTCACCACCGATGTGGACCTCCACATCAGTATCTCGTCGGAATTCTTACCAGACAAACTTCGGAATGGCGGCGACGGGCGTTTCGCCGTGATGGCGGGCCAGCTCGGCCAGCCGGGCCGGGTCGGCGGTCTCACCCCATTTGATGCCCAGCTCGTCGGCATGGATGCCGCCGGTGACCAGCACGGCGTCGATGCCGCCGGCCCGGGCGCCCCGGATATCGGTGTGCAGCGCGTCGCCCACCGCGCAGACCCGCGTCCTGTCGGCGATGCCCAGGGTGGCCAGCGCCACCGCGTAGATGGCCGGATCGGGCTTGCCCCGCTGCACCACCTGGCCGCCCATGTCGGCGTAGCGGTCGGCGATGGCCCCGGCGCAGGTGATGCGTCTGCCCTGGCGGATAACCACGTGGTCGGGATTGGCGCAGACCATGGGCAGCCGCCGCGCCAGGGCGCGGTCGAGGACCGACTGGTAGTCGGCGACGGTCTCCGTCACCTCCACCGGCCCGGTGTTGAGGATGAAATCGGCCGCTTCAAGGTCGACCGACCGGTAAGGCAATGATTCGTAGACGTTGCAATCGCGCTCGGGCCCCAGGTGGTAGAGATTGGAGCCCAGGGCGGCGAAGACCGGGTCGGTGTGGCGTTCCAGCTCCAGATGCACCGCCTCGCCCGACGACAGCACCTCGTCGTAGAGGCCGCGTTCGATGCCCAGGCGGGTCAGTTGCTCGATCAGGGCGGTGGCGCGGCGCGGCGCGTTGGACAGCATGATGGTGCGCTTGCCCGCCCGCCGCAGGGCGGCCAGGGTCTCGGCGACGCCGGGATAGGCGGTGACGCCGTCGTGGATCACCCCCCACAGGTCGAGCACGAAGCCGTCATAGCGCCCGGCGACCGCCGACAGCCCGGAAATCGACGGAATCACAGTCCGTGGCCCCGATGGTCGGCGCCCACCGCCTCGGTGATGGAGGCAAAGCCGTCGCGGGCCAGCAGCTCGGCCATTTCGCGCTTGATGCGGGTGACCAGGGCGGGGCCTTCGTAGACCATGGCGGAGTAGAGCTGGACCAGCGAGGCGCCGGCCCGGACCTTGGCATAGGCCTCGGAACCCGAGGCGATGCCGCCCACCCCGATGATCGGCAGCTTGCCCCGGGTCAGTTCATAGACCCGGCGCAGCATGGCGGTGGAGGATTCGAACAGCGGCGCGCCTGACAGGCCGCCGGTCTGGCGGGCATTGGCCGAGCGCAGGGTCTCGGGCCGCGCCACCGTGGTGTTGGAGACGATCAGGCCGTCCAGGGCGCCGTCCATGGCCACGGCGGCGATGTCGCCCAGGTCTTCCCAGGCCAGGTCGGGGGCGATCTTGAGCAGCAGGGGCGGCGCGCCGGACGGCATGGCCCGGGTCAGGGCGGCCCGGGTGCGGCCCACCAGGGTTTCCAACTGGTCGCGGCCCTGCAGGGCGCGCAGGCCCGGCGTGTTGGGCGAGGATACGTTGATCACCAGGTAGTCGGACAGCGGCGCAAGGCGCGCGGCACCCTTCTCGTAATCGGCGGCGGCGTCCTCGGTATCCTTGTTCTTGCCGAGATTGGCGCCGACGACGCCCACGCGCCGCCGCGCCGCCAGATGGCCGGCGACCACGTCCAGGCCCCGGTTGTTGAAGCCCATGCGGTTGATCACCGCCCGGTCCTCGGGCAGCCGGAACATGCGGGGCTTGGGATTGCCGGGTTGCGGCCGGGGCGTCACCGAGCCGATCTCCACGAAGCCGAAACCCTGGGCCAGCATGGCGTCGGGGACCTCGGCATTCTTGTCGAAGCCGGCGGCCAGCCCCACCGGATTGGGGAAGTCGCGGCCCCACAGCCGCACCTTCAGCGCATCGGGGTTATAGACCGGCTGCCTGGGGACCAGCCCGGCCTTGAGCAGGCCGATGGTCAGCCCGTGGGCGGTCTCTGCGTCGAGCAGGCGGACCAGCGGTCCGGCGAGACGGAAATAGTCCAAGATCAGTCCTCGATGGCTGGAAAGACGTGGGCGCCGTCGGGGCCCAACGGCAGATCGGCCACCCATTTCACCGCCGACGGCGGCAGGGGGGCATAGAGATGGGGAAACAACTGGCCGCCGCGCGACACTTCCCACTTCAGGCTGTCGCCCAAAAGGTGCGGGTCGGCGGCGACGATCACCAGCCCGTCCTGGCCGGCCCGGTGCTTGGCGACGCTGGCCTTGACCTGGGCGGGACCGGAGAAATGGATGAACCCGTCGGCCTCGTCCTGGGACGACCCCCTATATACCCCTGTCGTCTGGGCATATTGCCACTCGGTCCGACGGCATACATGATAGATGGTCGTGGGCGTGCTCATGGCGGCGGACCATACTGGAAGTTGGTGCCGAACGCTAGGCGCCGTCGTTGCGCGCCACTCGATCGACCTGCGGTGAAAGCCGTGGAGCGTTGCAGATTTTTTCGTGGCGGCGGCGCCTTATTCTTGCGACCATGTCGCAGATGGGCGACGGCGATCCATAGGCCGGGAGATGCATGGTGGGGACGAGATGAAGATTCTTATCGCCGATGACCATGAACTGTTTCGTGACGGGCTTCGCCATGTTCTCGATCAGTTCGAAGGACCGCCGACGATCATCGAGGCGAGCGACTTTCCCCAGGCCATTGCAGCCGCCCAGGCTGAGAAGGACATCGACATCGTCCTCCTCGACCTCACCATGCCGGGCATGGCGTGGGCCGAGGGGCTGGCCAAGCTGAAGGAATTGCTGCCCGCCAGCGTACCGGTGATCGTGCTGTCGGCCTCCGACGACCGTCGCCACGTACTGCAGGCGGTCAACATGGGGGCCGCCGGGTTCATTCCCAAGACCTCGTCGTCGCGCGTCATGCTGTCGGCGCTCAAGCTGGTGCTGTCGGGCGGCGTCTACCTGCCGCCCGCGCTGCTGGACCAGGGCGGGCCCGGCGGCGACGATGGTGCTCCCATGGCGGGCGAAACCGCCATCGCGGCCCTGACGCCGCGCCAACGCGAGGTTCTGGCCCTGCTGGGCCAGGGCAAGTCCAACAAGGAGATCGCCCGTGTGCTGGAACTGGCCGAGGGAACGGTCAAGCTGCACGTGACGGCCATCCTGAAGGCGCTCAACGTCAACAACCGCACCCGCGCGGTGGTCGCGGCCTCGCATCTGGGGTTGACGGCCCCCGATGCCGCTCCCTGACAACGGGATCGACTGGTACAGGCTCGGCGCCGATCAGGTCCGCATCCATCTCGGGTGCGGGACCTGCGGCCTGAGCGAGGACGAGGTTCGGACGCGCCGCCGGCGCTCCGGCTTCAACCGTCTTCCCGAAAAACCGCCCAGGCCCGCCTGGGCGGTTTTTCTCGACCAGTTCCGCAATCTGCTGACCCTGATGCTGCTGGCCGCCGGCTTGCTGGCCGGGCTGGTGGGCGACACCTCCGACATGGTGGTGGTGCTGGCGGTCACCCTGTTCAACGCCGTTCTCGGCTATGCCCAGGAACGCCGCGCCGGGCGCATGCTCGGCGCGCTGAAGGCCATGCTGGCCCAGAAGGCCAGGGTACGGCGGGCGGCGGGCGAGGCGGTGATCGCCGCCGAGGACCTGGTGCCCGGCGACCTGGTGCTGCTCAAGGCCGGCGACCGGGTACCCGCCGACGGGCGGCTGGTGGACGGCCAGGACGTGGAAGCCGACGAGGCGGCACTGACCGGCGAATCCGAGCCGGTGGCCAAGATTGCCGAGGCCCTGGACCGCGACGGCGTGCCGTTGGCCGAGCGGATCAATCTGCTGTTCATGAATTCGGTGGTGACCCGCGGCCGGGCCGAGATGGTGGTGACCGGCACCGGACCGGCCACGGAGATGGGCAAGGTCGCCGCCATGCTCGATGCGGCGGAGGAGGGGCCGACCCCGCTGCAGGAACGGCTCGACCAGTTGGGCCGCCGGCTGGCGCTGATCGCGGCAATCGTGGTGGGCTTCGTCCTGATCCAGGGGCTGCTGGCCGGCGAGCCCCTGAGCCAGATGATATTGACGGCGGTCGCCCTGGCGGTGGCCGCCATTCCGGAAGGCCTGCCCGCCGTGGTCACCGTCACCCTGGCGCTGGGCATGGTGCGCATGGCGGCCAGGGGCGCGGTGATCCGCCGGCTGGCGGCGGTGGAAACCCTGGGGTCCACCAGCGTCATCTGCTCGGACAAGACCGGCACCCTGACCCTGGGGCGGATGACCGCCCTGGAAGCCTGGGCGGCGGGGCGCTCCCATGTGTTTTCCGGCGACGACCGGCCGGCCGGTCTCGAGGTGGCGCTGGCCCCGGCCGGGCTGTGCACCGAGGCCCGCTTCAACGCCGCCACCGGCCAGGCGGTGGGCGATCCCACCGAGGTGGCCCTGCTGCATCTGGCCGGGCGGGCCGAAGCCTTGCCGCCGCCCGGGCGCTGGCGGCGGCTGGCGGAACTGCCGTTCAGCTCGCTGTCCAAACTGATGGCCACCCTGGACAGCGACGGCGAGGCCTGCCTGCTGTCGGTCAAGGGGGCGCCCGACCGGGTCCTGGACCTGTGCGATTCGGTGCTGGCCGAAGATGGCGGCATCCGGCCGCTGGACGAGGCCCGGCGCCGCGCCATCGCGGCGGCGATGGACGACATGGGCGGCCGCGCCCTGCGGGTCATCGCCCTGGCCGCCCGTTCCGCCGGGGACCTGGCCGCCCGGCCGGACGAGGGGCTGGCCGCCGGGTTGGGCGGGCTGACCCTGCATGCCCTGGTCGGGCTGGCCGATCCGCCGCGCCCCGGTGCCGCCGACGCCATCGCCACCTGTCGCGCCGCCGGAATCATGGTGAAGATGATCACCGGCGACCACCGGGTGACGGCGGGCGCCGTGGCGCGGCGGCTGGGTCTGGACGGCGAGGTGATCTCCGGCGCCGACCTCGATGCCATGGGCGATGCCGAACTGGCCGATCGCGTCGAGACCATCGCGGTGTTCGCCCGGGTGACCCCCGAGCACAAGGTGCGCATCGTGCGAGCGCTGAAGGCGCGGGGCCATGTCACCGCCATGACCGGTGACGGGGTCAACGACGCGGCGGCGCTGCGTACCGCCGATATCGGCGTGGCCATGGGCCGCACCGGTTCCGACGTGACGCGCGAGGCCGCCGCCATGGTGCTGACCGGCGACGATTTCTCCACCGTGGTCGGCGCGGTGCGCGAGGGGCGCATCATCACCGACAACATCGTCAAGTTCGTGCGCTTCCAACTATCGACCAATATCGGTGCCCTGCTGGCGGTGCTGCTGGCGCCGCTGGCCGGCCTGCCGGTGCCGTTCAGCCCTATCCAGATCCTGTGGGTCAACATCATCATGGACGGGCCGCCGGCCATGGCCCTGGCCTTCGACCCGGCCCGGCGCGGTCTGATGGATCAGCCGCCCCGAGGCCGCGACGCGTCGATCCTGCCGCTGTCGCGCCTGATCCGCCTGTTCGGCTTCGGCCTGCTGATGGCGCTGGGCACCCTGGCCGTCCTGGAGTGGGAGGGCGGGGCCGGCCAAGACATGGTGCGGGCCCGCACCATGGCCTTCACCACCTTCGTGATGTTCCAGGTGTTCAACGTCTTCAACGCGCGGGTCGGCGGCGAAAGCGCCTTGGGCCGCGCCACCCTGGCCAACGGCAAGCTGTGGGCGGCGCTGGCCGGCATCATCGTGCTGCAGGCGGTGGCGGTGCACTGGGCGCCGGCCCAGGCCCTGTTCCACACCACCGATCTTGGCCCGGCCGAATGGGGCGTCGCCGTGGCGCTGGGCGCCTCGATCCTGGTGCTGGAAGAGATGCGGAAGGCTGTCCGCCGCCTGCTGCGAGGCTCAGCCCAGCGAGCGCGACAGGATGTCCTGTAGCTGCCGGCCGTTGACCGGCTTGTGCAGGATGGGGGTGCCCTCGGCCTCGGCCTCCTTGAGGCCCTCGCCGGTGACGGTGGTGTCGCCGGTGACCACGGCGCCGGGGATGCCGCCGCCGAAGGTCCGGCGCAGCATGCCGATGGCCTCGGTCCCGGTCTGGCCGTCGCGCAGGCGGAAATCGGACAGGATGAAAGCGGGGGCCTCGCCCTCTTCCTCGATCAGCGAGACGGCTTCGTCCGCCGACTGGGCGGCGATGACGCGATAGCCCCAGCTTTCGAACAGCATCTGGTAGCCGGCCAGCACGATGGCCTCGTCCTCGATGACGACCACCAGGGGCGGCAAGGTGGCGGCGCGGGGCGCCTGCGGAGTCCGTCCTTCCGACGTCATCATGCTGAATTCCAATCCGTCATCCCATATCCATGATGCTCGCGAACAGTGTTCAAGTGAAGCGCACGGTGGTCATAACCCCCTATACACAACGCTGGTGGGGCACGAACTGCCTGTCAGGGTAGGTGAAGGGTTGCTTTGGCGGTGCGATTCGTCCTTTACTTCCCTCTCAGTGAAGCGGGGGAATCCGTCCCCCGGGAGAGAGCCCGACCAATGACCGACACCATTGTTTTGCCCGCCGCCGGCGCCATGACCGAAGCCGACATCGACCCGACCCTCGATCTGGTCGCCGAGATCGACCGCCTGCGCAAGGAGCGCAACGCGGTGATCCTCGCCCATTACTACCAGGATGGCGAGATTCAGGACCTGGCGGATTTTGTCGGTGATTCGCTCGATCTGTCGCGCAAGGCGGCGGCCACCGACGCCGACGTCATCGTGTTCTGCGGCGTGCGCTTCATGGGCGAGGTGGCCAAGATCCTGTCGCCGTCCAAGCTGGTGGTGATCCCCGACGCCGAAGCCGGCTGCTCGCTGGAGGAATCCTGCCGGGCCGAGCCGTTCCGGGCCTTCCGGGAAAAGCACCCCGACCACATCGCGGTCACCTACATCAACTGTTCCGCCGAGGTGAAGGCGGCTTCCGACGTGATCGTCACGTCGTCCAACGCCGAGGCGATCATCCGCCAGCTTCCCGCCGACCGGCCGATCCTGTTCGCTCCCGACCGCCACCTGGGTGCCTACATGCAGAAGAAGACCGGGCGCGAGATGACGCTGTGGCCGGGCAGTTGCATCATCCACGAGCAGTTCTCCGAGAAGGAGCTGGTCAAGCTGAAGGTCCGCCATCCCAAGGCGCTGGTGGCGGCGCACCCGGAATGTCCGGACGGCATCCTCAACCATGCCGACCACGTGGGGTCGACCCGCAACATCCTGGATTTCGTGCTTTCCAGCCCGGCCAAGGAGTTCATCATCGCCACCGAGCAGCACATCATCCACCAGATGAGCAAGGCGGCGCCGGAAAAGACCTTCATCCCGGCGCCCGGCGCCGATGGCGGCTGTTCGTGCTCCAACTGCCCGTTCATGGCCCGGAACACCCTGGAGAAGATCTATCTCTGCCTGAAGAACGACGCTCCCGCCATCACCGTGCCCGAGGAACTGCGCGTCGCGGCCCTGAAGCCGCTGGAGCGCATGCTGGAGATGAGCAAGTCGGTCCCCATGTCGGGCGGGAATGGGTCGGGGGGAAATGGGTCGGGCGAGAAGACCAATGCGGCCTGAGGTCGATTGGCCCAACCTGGATTGGGACGATGCGCGGCGGGTCATCCTCGCCGCGTTGGCCGAGGATACCGGCGCCGACAAGGGCGGAGAGGGCGAGGACATCACCTCGGCCTCGGTGATTCCCGCCGATTTGCGCTTCAAGGGCGTCATGGCGGCGCGCCATACCATGGTCATCGCCGGCATGCCGGTGGCGGAAGAGGTCTTCCGTCTGGTGGTCCCCGAGGCCCGCTTCACCGCCCGTGTCGCCGACGGCGACAAGGTCGAGGCCGGCACCGTGCTGGCCGAGATGGAGGGCCCGGCCCGCGGCCTGCTCACCGCCGAGCGCACCGCGCTGAACCTGCTGCAATTGCTGTCGGGCATCGCCACCCTGACGCGGCAATATGTGGAGCGCATCGACGGCACCGGCTGCACCCTGCTCGATACCCGCAAGACCATTCCGGGCCTGCGGCGGCTGTCCAAGTACGCCACGCGCTGCGGCGGGGCCGCCAACCACCGCATGGGGCTTTATGACGGCGTGCTGATCAAGGACAATCACATCGCCGTCTGCGGTGGGGTGGGTGAGGCGGTGCGCCGCGCCAAGGCCGACGGCCGCCCCAATATCGAGGCCGAGTGTGACACCCTGGACCAGGTGGCCGAGGCGGTCGCTGCCGGGGCCGACATCGTGCTTTTGGACAACATGGGGCCCGACGTGCTGCGCAAGGCCGTCGCCATCGTGGCCGGCCGGGCCAAGACCGAGGCGTCGGGCGGCGTGACGCTCGACACCATCCGCGCCATCGCCGAGACCGGCGTGGATTTCGTCTCGGTGGGACGCATCACCCAATCGGCCCCGGCGGTCGATATCGGGCTGGACTGGAGCTGACATGACGCGCACCGCCGATCCCTACGATCTGCTGGTCATCGGCTCGGGCGCCGCCGGCCTTTCGGTGGCCCTGGGCGTGCTGGCCAACAACCCCAAGGCCCGTGTCGCGGTGCTGTCCAAGACCGACCTGTCCGAGGGCAGCACCAAGTACGCCCAGGGTGGCATCGCCGCCGTGCTGGACGCCGCTGATTCCACCGAATCCCATATCGCCGACACCCTTAACGCCGGTGCCGGCATCTGTGTCGAGCCGGCGGTCCGCGCCGTGGTGGAAGGCGCGCCCGAGGCCATCCGCTGGCTGATCGAGTGCGGCGTGCTGTTCGATCATGAAGGCGGCGACCTGCACCTGACCCGCGAGGGCGGGCATTCCCACCGCCGCATCGTCCATTCCGCCGACGCCACCGGCAAGGCGGTCGAACTGGCGCTGGAAGCCCGCATCCGGGCAAGCGGCGCCGACCTGTTCGAGCACCACAACGCCGTCGACCTGATCCGCGAGAAGCTGCCCCAGGGGCGCCAGGGCCGCTGCGCCGGCGCCTATGCCCTGGACCGCCGCGACGGGCGCGTCCACCGCTTCGCCGCCCGCAACGTGGTGCTGGCCACCGGGGGCGCAAGCCGCGTCTATCTCTATTCCTCCAATCCCGACGGTTCCACCGGCGACGGCATCGCCATGGCCTGGCGCGCCGGCTGCCGCGTCGCCAACATGGAATTCAGTCAGTTCCACCCCACCTGCCTCTATCACCCCAAGGCCAAATCCTTCCTGGTGACCGAGGCGGTGCGGGGCGAGGGCGGCCTGTTGCTGCGCCCCGACGGCACCCGTTTCATGGACGAGTACGATCCGCGCGGCGAACTGGCGCCGCGCGACATCGTGGCCCGCGCCATCGACGACGTGATGAAGCGCCTGGGCTGCGAATGCGTCTATCTCGACATCAGCCACAAGCCGGCCGATTTCGTGAAGGCCCACTTCCCCACCGTCTACGCCGAGGCGCTGAAGTTCGGCATCGACATGACCAGGGAGCCGCTGCCGGTGGTGCCCGCCGCCCACTACACTTGCGGCGGCGTGCTGACCGATCTGGCGGGCCGCACCGACGTGGACAATCTCTACGCGGTGGGCGAGGTGGCGTTCACCGGCCTGCACGGGGCCAACCGCATGGCGTCCAACTCCTTGCTGGAATGCCTGGTGTTGGGCGCGGCGGCGGCCCGGGACATCACGACCAAGATCGGCACCATCACCAGCATTCCCGAGATCGCCCCCTGGGACGAAACCTGGGTCACCGATTCCGACGAGGAGGTGGTGGTCGCCCATAACTGGGACGAGCTGCGCCGCTTCATGTGGGACTACGTGGGCATCGTGCGCTCCACCAAGCGCCTGGAGCGGGCCCGGCACCGGGTCAAGCTGCTGAAGGACGAGATCGACGAGTATTACGGCAGCTTCCGCGTCACCTCGGACCTGCTGGAACTGCGCAACCTGTCCATGGTGGCCGACCTGATCATCCGCTCGGCCCTGGGCCGGCGCGAGAGCCGGGGGCTACACTTCACCATCGACTTCCCCACCCTGGACAGCATCGCGCCGCCCCAGAACACCATCTTGGTGCCCAAGAATTTCTCCATCCGCCGCGTCGACTGAAGCCCGAGGCCGCCCATGAACAACTCCGCCCGCCGCGTTGTCTTTCCCAAGGGAGCCACCGTCTTCGTCGAGGGCGAGCCGGGCACCACCGCCTATGTGGTGGAATCGGGCCGGGTGATGGTGTTCAAGACGGTCAAGGGCAAGCGGGTCGAGATCGGCGACGTCACCCAGGGCGGAATTTTCGGCGAGATGGCGCTGATCGACGACCATCCGCGCATGGCCTCGGCGGTGGCAGAGGAGGAGACCGCCTGCGTGATCATCGGCAAGGAGCGCCTGTCCGAGCAGTTGGAAAAGGCCCCCAAGGGCGTGCGGGTCATCGTCAACGCCCTGCTGGGCAACATCCGGGCCATGGGTGCCGAACTGGCCGAGGCCACGGTGATCCTGGCCCATGACGCGGAGTAGCCGGCCATGAAGCGCCGCGCCTTGCTGGCCGCCATGATCCTCTTTCCCGCGGTGGCCGCCGCCGAGGAAAAGAAGAAAGAGGACAAGAAGAAGGAAGGCAAGGGCGGGCCGCTGCCCATTCCGGCCAAGGGCCAGCGCTACGCCCGCATTCCCACCATCGCCCTGGAGCTGTGGGACGGCTATGGCAACTTCCACCTGTCCACCTTGGACCTGCTGCTGCTGGTGCCGGAAGAGGCCAAGTTCTCCGAGAAGCTCATCTCGGACAAGATGCGCAAGGTGCTGAACGGCATTCCCTACGACGAATACATGAGCGGCAATCCGGCGCCCATGATCAAGGCGACCATGCTGGAACTGGTGCGCAAGGAACCCGGCGCCGAGCAGACCATCGACGTGCTGATCTCCAAGATGCTGTTCCGGTAGAGTTTTTCGCACTTGAACTGAATCGGAAAGTCGAAAAATTCTTACGCTCGAGCGGCGCTTGAGCCGCTGAAAAAGATTTTTCGTATATACAGAATTCCAGAGTGCTTCGGCTTGAAGCTGATGCACTCTGGAAGCCGAGTGACCATCTGGGATTTAAGCGTCCCTTAACCGCGAGGTGCTAGCGTGGCAAGGTTCGAAGGATTCCTGACCCATGCCGCCCATGTCGCTCTTGCTGCCTGATTTCATTACCGAGGGCTTGGCCGACCCAAAGCGGCGGCGGCGGCTGGGCGACATCCTGGTGACCCTGGCCTGCTGCCTGTGGCTGGGGCTGTCCACCTGGACGCTGTTCGTCACCGACATGCCCGACGAAATCTTCGACAATCATACCGGCAAGGCCATGCAGGAACGCATGAAGGCCTGCGAGGGCAGCTTCCAGAAGCGCTACCAGTGCAAGCAGGCCTTGCTGCTGAACGGCGAGCGCTGGGGCTTTGCCGTGGCGCTGGACCGGGTGCTGCTGATCTGCGCCCCGGCCATTACCGCCTGGCTGGTGTGGGGCGCCATCAAGCGTCGCTGAAATTTCTTATCCCTTATTCCGACGATCGGTTGCCTGGCGGGCGCGCCTGGGGCAAAGTCGAGGCCTTCCAAAAACAAAATCAGAGGTTCCGCCATGGCTGCCATCACCCTCAAGGGCAATCCCATCAACACCAACGGCACCCTGCCGGCGGTGGGGTCCGCCGCCCCGGCCTTCTCGCTGACCAGCGTCGATCTGGCCGATGTCGGCCTGGATGCGGTGGCGGGCAAGACCGTCGTGCTGAACATCTTTCCGAGCATCGACACCCCGGTGTGCGCCGCCTCGGTGCGCCGTTTCAACGCCGAGCTGGACAAGCTGGGCAGCGTGGCGGTGCTGTGCGTTTCCGCCGACCTGCCCTTCGCCCACAAGCGCTTCTGCGGCGCGGAAGGGCTGGAGCGGGTGCAGTCCCTGTCCGACATGCGCGACAAGGGCTTCGGCGAGCGCTATGGCGTCAAGATCGTCGACGGCCCGCTGGCCGGCCTGCTGGCTCGCGCCGTTGTGGTGATCAAGGGCGGCAAGGTGACCTATGCCGAACTGGTCCCCGAGATCGCCCAGGAGCCCAATTACGACGCCGCCATCGCCGCCGCGAAGTAAGGTTTCCGAATTACCGGAACGGGCCGCTTTCGCCGGAAAGCGGCCCGTTTTCCATTCCAATGGACTGTCATCCCGGGCGCAGCGAAGGATCTCCGCCTGGACCGTTGGCGCCGGTTCCGAGATGCCGCGCCAGGACGAGATCCCTCTTCCCGATGGTCGAAGGGCATGACATGACGAGGGGGGATTCAGGCGCCCAGCAGGCGGGTGGCGATCATCTGGATCAGGGCGCCGAGCGACAGGTCGAGCAGGACCAGCAGGCCGGCGGCGCCGGGTTTGACGTCCAGGGCCTGATGGGCGACATAGGCCTGGTAGACCAGCACCACGATGGTCATGGCCACGTTGAGCAGCGCCATGGCGTGGCCGGGGGCGAAGTGGACGGCCAGACCGGCGGGCAGCAGCGCCGCCATCTGAATCACCTGCGACCAGTTATAGGCGACGATGTAGCGCATATAGCGGTGCGAGCGCTCGAGGCCTTCCGAGATGTGGCTCATGACCAGGGGAAAGGCGACGCAGCCGATGACGTAGGCGATCAGCTCGACCGCCAGGGGGTGCAGTACCTCGGCCTCGAAGGTGCCGTCCAGGGCCTGCAGCACCAGGAATCCCGGCAGGATCAGCGCCGGCCCCCAGAAAGAGTGCCAGACGCCGCGCGGGCTGGAATCGAACCAGATCAGCCCGGAAGGATCGCGCCGGGCCAGACGCCAGGCCCCGAAGATTCCGGCGAAGATCTCGCCGGCGGTGATCATGGCGTTTCCGCCAGACGGACCAGGGCGCGGCGATAGATTTCGGTCAGCGCCTCCATGTCGGCGATGGCCACGTGCTCGTCGGATTTGTGCATGGTCTGGCCGACCAGCCCGAATTCCACCACCGGGCAGTGGTTCTTGATGAAGCGGGCATCGGAGGTGCCGCCCGAGGTGGACAGTTCGGGCCGAAGCCCCGTCACCTCGAAGGCCGCCTGGGCCAGGATCTCGGACAGCGGGCCGGGCGGCGTCAGGAAGGATTCGCCCGACACCTCGACCGCGACTTCCGCCTCGCCGCCGGCCTGGGCGACCATATCCCTGATCCATGCCTCCAGCGAGGCGCCGGAATGCAGGTCGTTGAAGCGGATGTTGAAGCCGGCGCGGGCCTCGGCGGGGATGACGTTGGTGGCGGGATTGCCCACGTCCACCGTGGTCAGCGCCAGGGTCGAGGCCTGGAAGTGGGGCGTGCCCTCGTCGAGCGGCGTCTCGGTCAGCCGGCGCAGAATGTCCAGCAGGCGGGGAATGGGATTGTCGGCCAGATGGGGATAGGCCGAATGCCCTTGCGTTCCGAACACGGTCAGGCGGCAGTTGAGGCTGCCGCGCCGGCCGATCTTCATCATGTCGCCCAGCTTGCGGGGATTGGTGGGCTCGCCGACGATGCAGCAATCGATCCGCTCGCCACGCGCCGCCAGCCAGTCCAGCACCTTGACCGTGCCGTCCACCGCCGGGCCTTCCTCGTCGCCGGTGATCAGCAGCGACAGCGATCCCTTGGGCTTGCCGCTCTCGAGCAACCGGGCCACGGCGGCGACGAAACAGGCAATGGCGCCCTTCATGTCGGCGGCGCCGCGTCCGAACAGCCGGCCCTGATCCACCGCGCCGCCGAACGGCTCGGCCGTCCAGCCCTTGCCGGGCGGCACCACGTCGGTATGGCCGGCGAAGCAGACATTGGGCGCCTCGGTGCCCAGGCGGGCATAGAGGTTCCTGATCTCCGGCCCGCCGGTCGCCGAGCGGATGTGGTGGCAGGCAAAGCCCAACCCCTCCAGTGCCCCGGCCAGCAAGTCCAGCGCGCCGGCATCCTCCGGCGTCACGCTGGGGCAGCGGATCAGGGCCTGGGCAAGGTCGATGGGGTCGGACAGCTTCATCAGTCGCGCAGCAGCTCGTTGATGCCGACCTTGGAGCGGGTGCGTTCGTCCACGCGCTTGACGATGACGGCGCAATAGAGGCCGGGGCCGGGAGTGCCGTCGGGGAAGGGCTTGCCCGGCATGGTGCCCGAAACCACCACGGAATAGGCCGGGACGCGGCCCATGAACACTTCGCCGGTCTCGCGGTCGACGACCTTGGTGGAGGCGCCGATATAGACGCCCATGGACAGCACGGCGCCGGTCTCGACGATGACGCCTTCGGCCACCTCGGCGCGGGCGCCGATGAAGCAATTGTCCTCGATGATCACCGGGCCGGCCTGCAGCGGCTCGAGCACGCCGCCGATGCCGGCGCCGCCCGAGATGTGCACGTTCTTGCCGATCTGGGCGCAGGAACCGACGGTGGCCCAGGTGTCGACCATGGTGCCGGAATCCACATAGGCCCCCAGGTTGACGAAGCTGGGCATCAGCACCACGCCCGGCGCGATGAAGGCCGAGCGGCGCACCACGGCGTTGGGCACGGCGCGGAAGCCGGCGGCGCGGAAGCGGGCATCGTCCCAGCCGGCGAACTTGGAGGGCACCTTGTCGAACCAGGTGGAGCCGCCGGGGCCGCAATCGATGATGGAGTTGTCGTAGAGGCGGAAGGACAGCAGCACCGCCTTCTTCAGCCACTGGTTCACCGCCCACTTGCCGTCGGCGCCCTTGGCGGCGACGCGCAGCTTGCCGGAATCCAGGGCTTCCAGCGCGGCCTCGACGGCGTCGCGCACTTCGCCCTTGGTCTGGAGGTTGATGCCGTCGCGGGCCTCCCAGGCGGCGTCGATGGTCTTTTCAAGGGCGGCGAAGCTCATGGTGAAATCCTGCTGAAGCGGTCTGGAAAGGGGGCTCAAAACATACTCTGCGCCGGGTGGGAGTCAATCATTCCAGTCTGTCATTCCGAGGCGGAGCCGAGGAATCTCCGTCTGCGCCGTCGCGCCGAGACGAGATCCCCCGGCTCCGCCCGGGACGACATTTTTCTAGTGGTGGTGATGGCCGGGGGTGTGCGGGTGGCCGTGCTCCAGTTCCTCGGCCGAGGCGGCGCGGATGTCGGCCACCGTACAGTCGAACACCAGCGCCATGCCGGCCAGGGGATGGTTGCCGTCCACCACCACCTTGCCGTCGGCGACGTCGGTGACCGAGAACAGCACGGCCTCGTCCTGGTTGCCGTCCATGACGCGCTCGAACTGCATGCCCACCACGACGTTCTCGGGGAACAGTGAGGCGTCCTCGACGCTGACCAGCTCGGCGTCGTATTCGCCGAAGGCGTCCTCGGGCTGCAACTTGATGCACAGCTCGTGGCCGGCTTCCTTGCCTTCCAGGGCTTCCTCCAGGCGGGGGAACAGGCCGCCGTGGCCGCCGTGCAGATAGATGATGGGCTCGGCGCCCTCGTCGACGATGTTGCCGTCGGAATCGCTGACGCGGTAGCTGAGCGTGACGACGGTGTCCTTGGCGATGCGCATGTCAGTGTCTTTCGTCGATGAGAGAGGCGAGTGCGGCGGCCATCTCGGCCACCGGGGTCTTGAAATCCATTGGTGCGGGCTGCCGGAACAGCCGCATGGTCGGGTACCAGGGTGACGTTAGCGGTTCATCCTGCCAACGCCAATCGGAAACGTAGCGCAACAGCACCCAGACCGGGCGGCCCAGGGCGCCGGCCAGATGGGCCACCGAGGTGTCGATGGTGATGACCAGATCCAGGCGCTCCATCACCGAGGCGGTGTCGGCGAAGGATTTGAGCGCCGAGCCGGCATCGCGCACCAGCCGCTCGATTCCGGTGCGCTTCAGGTCCTCGACGCGCGGCCCCAGTTGCAGCGAATAGAAGGTGGCGTGGGGGTTGCCGAGCAGCGGCAGCAATTCCTCGAGCGGCCACGAGCGGTCGCGCGGCGTGGTCTTGCCCGCCCACACCAGTCCCACCGACAGCGTCTGGCCCGGCGGCGCCACCATGCGCAGGTTGGGCCGGGGCGGGGCGGCGAGGTAGGGCACCGTGGCGGGGATGGTGTCGAAGCCGGTGTCCAGCAGGTGGGGCAGGCTGGCCAGCGGCGCCCAGCAATCATGGACCGGCAGGGCGGCGCCCTTGGGCACCAGCGCCGCCAACCCGCCCAGGCCGGCGAACAGCTCGCTCTGCTCGGGCAGGCATTCCAGCACCACCTTGGCGCCGCGCCCGGCCAGCAGCGGGACATAGCGGGCGAATTGCAAGGCATCGCCAAAGCCTTGCTCCGACAGCAGCAGCACGGTGCGCCCCGCCGGATCGTCGCCGGTCCAGCGCGGCCCCGGCAGGGTCCGGGCGGGATTGCGGGACAGCTTGGTCCGCCACTCGTAGCCGGCGAAGCCCTTGCGGTAATCGCCGAGATAGAGGTCGGCCAGGGCCAGGTCCCACTGGTATTCGGCATTGTCGGGATCGGCCGCCGCCAGCTCGGCCAGCATGGCGCGGGCTTCGACATGCCGGCGCCGGTCGCGCAACAGCAGGGCCAGATTGTAGCGGTAGCCGCGATTGCCGGGCGCCAGTTCCACGGCGCGGCGCTGGGCGGCCTCGGCCTCTTCCAGTTGCCCCAGGTCGCGCAGCGCGTTGCCCATGTTGGACAGGGTGGCGGCATCCTCCGCCCCCACCGCCAGGGCACGGCGATAGCTGACCACCGCCGCCTCGGGCTTGCCCAGCCGGCGCAGCACGGCTCCCAGGTTGGCGTGGGCCGAGGCCCAGCCGGGCTCGAGCAGGGCGGCGGCGGCGAAGCCCTGTTCCGCCGCGTCCATCTTTCCGTCGCGCCACGCCTGGGCGGCGGCGGCGAAGGCCTGTTGCGCCTGAGGCAAGGGTGTGTCCACCGCCATGTCCTGCTCCCCTTCGGATGACGCCATCTTTCCCGAGGATGGCGGCGGCGGCAAGAGGGGGGCTTGAATGCCGCCTCGCCACCACAATATCAGATTCATCGAATATAGGAGGTGTGGATGCTGATCCCTGGATTCCCGTCCGACGGGGTGGTGACGGTCAACCGGGTGGTGCTGCGGCCCGGCTACACGGTGGACGATCTGGAGGAGCGGGTGGCGCTGCTCTGCGAGAACGTCAAGACCTGGCATTCGGAGACCGGCTTCGTCGGCGGCTTCGTCTGCCTGAACTCGGGCATGATCTCCAACGAGGGCTCGACGGTGGGCCAGGCGGTGGGCTCGCCGCTGGCCGGGCGGGAGGCGCTGATCGTCACCTTCTGGAAAAGCTTCGCCGAGCATGAGCTTTCCCATCAAAGCCCCACCTTCCAGCCGCTGTTCAGGGACGTGCTGGAATTGTGCGAGAACGGCAACGAGGAGATCGCCTATTCCATGCTGTGGCAGGGAAGCGCCTATCCGCCCGGGCAGGCCCAGGCGGCCCGGGCGGCCAAGGGCGGGTGAGCTACATCCAGCCCTTGCGGCGGAAGAAGATGTAGGGCACCACCGCCGACAGAACCGCCAGGGCGATGGCGTAGGCGTAGCCCCATTCCCACTGCAGTTCGGGCATGATCTTGTAATTCATGCCGTACCAGCTGGCCACCAGGGTGGGGGGCAGGAACAGCACCGACATGATGGTGAACAGCTTGATCACCTGGTTCTGCTGGATGCCGATCATCCCCAGGGTGGCGTCCAGCAGAAAGGTGATCTTGTTGCCCAGGAAGTCGGTGTATTCGGCCAGGGAATGCAGGTCCTGGTCGATGGCCCGGATGCGTTCGGCGGCGTTGCCCAGGCCCAGGGCGTCTTCGCCGTGGGGCAGGAAGCCGGTGGTGCGCTTCAGGCCCAGCAGGGTTTCCCGCGCCTTGCCCGACAGGTCGCCGGTGCGGCCGATGGTGCGCAGCAGCGCCTCCATCTCGCGCGAGCCGGCTCGGCGGCGGCGGTGATGGGCGCCGCCCGGCTGGTGGAAGATGCGGTGCGAGATGCCGTCCAGCCCGGCCCCCAGATCCTGCAGCACGTCGGCGATCCGGTCGACGATGGCTTCCACCAGTCCCAGCAGCACGTCGCCGCCGTTGATCGGCACCGGCGTCGCCGAGGGCAGGGCGGCCGCGAAGGTGGCGATGGCGTGCGGCGAGTCGTGGCGCAGGGTCACCAGCAGGCCGCCGCTCAGGATGAAGGTGATGGCGCTGTTGCGCGGGTCGAAGCCCGAGGCGCCGGTCAGCACCGGCACGGTCATGGACAGGGCGTCGCCGTGGCGCGACAGCCGCGACGAGACCTCGATCTCCTGCTGGCGGTCGCGGGTGGGGAGGGCGAGGCCGGTGCGGGCCTCGACCAGGGCGACTTCCTCGGCCGAGGGGTCGAGCAGGTCGATCCACAGGGCATCGCGGGCCACGTCGTCGGCGCCGCCCGCGCTCACGCCACTGGCCGTGGCATGATAGGTGCTGATCATGCCGTTCCGGCGGCTTCCTGGTTGAGATCGGGCTTGCCCGGCGGCGGGGCGGCCGGCTCGGAGGCGCCGTTGCCCTTGGCGTGCTCCAGCGCCTTGACGGAGCCGGACTTGCGGACCAGGCGGCCTTCCATGGAGGCGCCGGCCTCGATCTCCAGGCTGTCCTGGATCACGTCGCCGGTGACCTTGGCCGACTTGGCGATCATCACCGATCCGGCGTTGATCTTGCCGTTCAACTCGCCGTGCACCTGCACCGTCTCGGCGGAGACCTCGCCGGTGATGCGCGCGCCTTCGCCCACCAGCAGGCGGTGGCAGGTGATGTCGCCTTCCACCTGGCCGTCGATCTGCATCTCGCCCTGGGTGAAGATGTTGCCGACGATGCGCACATCGGCGCCGATCACCGACAGGGGCAGGCCGTTGGTGCCGTTGCGGGCCGCGTGATTGGCGCCGGACACCGCCCCGAGGGCCTTACCAAGCTTTGGGAGCATTTTCACCTGCCGCGATGAATTTGAGGGGATCCTTGGCCACGTCGGCGACGCGGACCTCGTAATGCAAATGGGGACCGGTGGAGCGTCCGGTATTGCCCAGAAGGCCGACCACCGTGGAGCGCGACACCTTCTGGCCTTCCTTGACCTTGATGCGCGACATGTGGGCGTAGCGGGTGGTCACGCCATTGCCGTGATTGATGTCCACGGTCAGTCCATAGCGGTCCCAGGGGCCGGCGAACTCCACCACGCCGTCGCCGGTTGCATAGACCGGGGTGCCGAACGGCGCGCCCAGATCGATGCCCTCGTGCACGCCGGTGCGGCGGTTCAGCGGGTCGTTGCGGGTGCCGAAGCTGGAATTGAGGTCGTAATCCTCGTGCAGGGGCTCGCCCAGCGGCATCTTCTGCATCACCGCCTTGATGCCGCTCCAGCGGTCCAGGCGGTCCACCAGTCCCGACAGGCCGGTATCGCTCGCCACCGTGCTGAGCGGAATGAACGGGCCGCCGCGGCCGGCGTCGCGGTCGCGGCGCTCGAACAGGCGCGAGGCGTCCAGGCCCAGGCGGGCCAGCAGCCGCTCGGTGTCGGAGATGCGCGACTGGGCGGCGGCGTCGGTGTTCTGCACCGCCTGGGAATAGGCGACGCGCAGGCGCTCCAGCGAGCCTTCCAGGCGGCGGACCTGCTCGCGCACGGCGCGGGCCTCGTCCCCGGCGGGCTGGCCGTCCTCGTTCCAGGCCGGCTCGCCGCTCTTGCTGCGCTTGACCGGGGCGGCCACCTTCCTGGGCGGCTGGTCCTTGGCCAGGGCGGCGTTGGTTTCGGCCAGCACCACGATGTTGGAATGGACCATGTCCACTTCGCGGGCGATGTCGGCCACCATCTTCTGCGACGACGCCAGGCGGTACTGGGCGGCGCGGGTGGCGGCCATCATCTCGTCGAGCTGGCGTTCCTTGGCGGCGATCTCGTCGGGCTGGCGGGTCAGCAGGGCCGAGACGATGCCCGCCCATACGGTGATTCCGGCCATGACGCCCAGCAGGACAAGCTGGCGCTTGCGGGTGAAGGTGAAATGCTCGGCGGTGCCGTTGGGGCGGCGGACAAAGACCTGCCACTCGGGAATCACCCAGGACGCGGCGCGACGCAACGCCTTGAGCCGCTTGCCGGCTGCCGGTATCAGTCGCTGCTCGGTCACTGTCCTGACGTCCCCCACGTTTCGGATGGCCTGCCCCGGTCGCGAAGCGCGGCCAGTCTACCCAGCCCACCCCACATTAACCTATAGGTAAGAACTCCTTACATCGGTCCGGCCGATATTCCAAATCGAATCTGCCGATGACCGGCAAAAAATGCGCTACCTCGTTTCATTTCGCCATGCCGCCAGCAGACCGCCCAGGCAGAGCAGGGCCAGGGCCAGGACCGGCATCAGGGTGATTTCGCGAATGCCTTCAACCACATAGTCTCCCTTCTCCTCGAAGCCCGCCCAGCCCTGTCCGGCGGCGGTGGAGCCGGGGGCCACCCGACGGGGCTCGGGCACCCCGCCCTCGGCCAGCCAGGCCAGCCCGCCGCCGGTCGCCTTGGCGACGGGGGCAAGGCGTTCGGGTGTGGCGGTCAGCTCGGCCAGTTCCACCGGCGCGGCGTTGCCGGCGGCGGCCAGGGCGACGCGGCCGTCGGGGGTGGCCACCCGCCACAGCCCGGTCTGGCCGGCTTCGACGGTGCCGTGGGCCACGCCGTCGGCATCGGGTTCCAAAGTGAGCGGCGCCTGGGTGCCGTCGGGGGCGGTGACGGCGGCCTCCAGCGGCCCGGTGGCGCCGCGCGCCGCCACGGACAGCCGCCCGCCCTCGATGGTGGCGGCAAGGGCGTCCTCTTCCAGATCAGGCTCCTTCATCAGCCAGTGGGCGAGGCGCCGCGCCATCTCGGCATGGGGGCCGCCGCCCTCCCAGCCGCGCGCCCACAGCCACAGGGTGTCGGACAGCACCATGGCCACCCGGCCTTCATCCACCCGGTCCAGCACCACCAGCGGCCGGTCGTCGATGCCGGTCAGCAAGGTGGTGCCCTTGGCGTTGCCCACCTCGATCTGGCGCATCCAACTGCCCCACGGCGCCTCGCCCGGCCTTGTGCCGGGCAGGCCGGCCATGACGGGATGGCGCCGCCCCGCCTCGGTCAGGCGGGGGCGGAACTCCTTGTCCAGGCGGCGCCCGGTGGGCAGGGCGGGCAGCACCTCGGCCAGGGCGGATTCGGCGATGCCGTCGGCCTCGGCGAATTCCGGCCCCACGGCGGCCAGCAAGGCGCCGCCGCCCTGCACATAGCGGGCGAGGTTGCGGTAATAGGCCGCCGCCAGCACGCCGCGCCGGCGGTAGCGGTCGAAGATGATCAGGTCGAACTCGAAAAGCTTCTCCTCGAACAGCTCGCGCACCGGAAAGCTGATCAGGCTCATCTCGCGGATGGGGGTCTGGTCGTCCTTTTCCGGCGGCCGCAGGATGGTGAAGTGGACGAGATCCACCGCCGGATCGGATTTCAGCAGGTTGCGCCAGGTGCGCTCGCCGGCATGGGGCTCGCCCGACACCAGCAGCACCTTGAGACGGTTGCGCACCCCCGAGATGGACAGCGCCGTGCGGTTGTTGACCAGGGACAGCTCGCCCGGCCCGGGCTCCACCTCCAGTTCCACCACGTTGGCCCCGGCGTGGTGGATCGGCACCTCCAGGGTGGCGTCGCGGTTGAGCGGCACGGTGATGGCGGCAAAGGGCTTGCCGTCGACGCGGACCGCCACCACCGCCTCGCCCCGGCCTCCCTGGTCCTCCACCTTGAAGGACAGGGTGGCGTTCTCCCCCACCAGGGCGAAGGCGGGCGAGGCGCCGGGAACCAGCCGCCGGTCACGCTCGCCCGGATGGCCGGTCAGCAGGGTGTGGACCGGGGCGCCCAGGCTTCGACCGAGATCGGCGGGCACGTCGTGGACGCGGCCGTCGGTGATCAGCGTCACCCCGGCCAGCCGGCGGCGCGGCACGTCGGCCAGGGCGCGCCCGGCCGCCTCGAACAGCCGCGTGCCGCGATCGCTGCCCGGCTCCGCGCCCACCCGCTCGACCCGGACCTCCAGCCCCGGCAGGCGGCCGAGGCGGCGGGTGAGATCGTCGAGGGCGGCCTGGGTCTGGGCGCGCCGTTCGCCCATGCCCTGGGACGGGGTTTCGTCCACCACCACCAGGGCCACGTCGGGCAGCCCCGTGCGGTTCTCGGCCAGCAGGCGGGGATTGGCCAGGGCGGCCAGCAGCACCGCCAGCACCAGGGCGCGCAGCCATGTGCCCGAGGCCCGCCGCCATATTCCGACGCCGACCAGCAGCAGGGCGGCGGCGGCCAGCGCGGCGATCACCGGCCAGGGGAACAGGGGCGAGACGGCAAGGGTATGGAGGCTCATCGCTTCAGCCTGTCCATGATGGCCGGCAGATGAACCTGATCGGCCTTGTAATTCCCCGTCAGCGCGTACATGACCAGATTGACGCCGAAGCGGTAGGCCATCTCGCGCTGGCGCTCGCCGCCGGGCACCACGGCGTGGATGGGCCGTCCGCGCTCGTCCACGGCCCAGGCGGCCATCCAGTCGTTGCCGCCCAGCACCACCGGCGAAACGCCGTCATTGCCCGCCTCGGCGCCCTGGCTGACCCACAGGGTGGCGCCGTCCCAGCGGCCCGGCACGCTTTTCAGCAGGTAGAACGAGCGGGTCAGCACGTGGTCGGCGGCCATGGGGGCCAGGGGCGGCAGCGCCAGCCCGGCCACCAGCCGGCGCAGGCGCTCCAGCTCGGCGGTGTCGGGGCCGGCGCCGGCCTGTCCCTCGTCGCCGGTGTCGAACAGGATCAGCCCGCCCTTGGCCATGTAGGCGTTGAGCTTCTCCACCGCCTGCTCGGAGGGCTGCGGCTGGTTGGGCGTGATCCGCCAGTAGAGCAGGGGAAAGAACACCACCGGGTCGCGCTCGGGGTCCACCAGCATGGGCTCGGCCAGTTCGGCGGTGGAGCGCTCGGCCAGCCGCGCCGACAGCCCGCGCAGGCCGGCCAGGCACAGGCGGTCCATGGCGGCGTCCCGGGTGGTGACGCAGGCCAGACGGGTGCCGAGGCCGGCTTCCAGGGCGAAGGCGGCGGCGCGCGCCTCCGTTCCCGCGCCCAGCAGGGCGGCCAGGGCGGCGACCCGCCACAGCAGCCCGCGCAGCGCCAGGGTGGCGGTCATGTCGGCCAGGGCGAGGACCAGCGCCGCCAGCAGCAGGGGTGGTCGGAAATCC
>JAVBXM010000028.1 GCA_030824585.1 Phaeospirillum sp.
GATCTCGCAGATCACCTCGCCCGACTTGACCGCGTCGCCCTCGGCCTTCAGCCACTTGGCCACGGTCCCCTCGGTCATGGTCGGCGACAGGGCGGGCATCAGAATTTGCACAGGCATGGCGGGTCCTCAGGTCGCGGGAAAGGCGGGATGCCAGAGGCGCGCCGAAGTCTCGCGCTCGTAGCCCTTGCCGTTGGGAAAGCTCACCAGTTCGAGCTGCATGCCCCAGGGGGACAGGAAGTAGACCCAGGTCTGGCCGCCGTTGGGGCCGCTGGTCCTGACCGTCGGCTCGCCCAGGATGCGGACGCCTTTCGACCGCAGATAGGCCACCGCGCCGTCCATGTCGTCCACGTAGAAGGCCAGATGATGCCCGCCCACGTCGCTGTTGGCGGGCTGGGTCCGGTTCTGGCCGGGCGCCTCGTACTCGAACAGCTCGAAGTTGGAGCCATGGCGGCAGCGCAGGAACTTCAGCCGCCGCATGACCGTCCTGGGGGCGACGTTGAGATGGGTGGTCATCCAGTCGTCCTCGGCCTGGAATGGCCCCAGCTCGTAGAACGGCTCGCAGCCGATGACGTCGACGAAAAACGTCACCGCCTCGTCCAGGTTCGGTACGGTGAAGCCGATATGGTCGGTGCCCCTGAGGCCGGGCAGGCCCGATCCGCCCATCTATTCCGCCGCCAGTCTGAGGCCGGTCTCGGCCAGGGCGCGGGCGAAGCCGGCCCGGACCTCCTCCTCGCCCACATAGGCGGCCCGCTCCAGCACCTTGGACACCGAGGGCGACGATTCGCCGCCATGGATGCGGCCGACCGGCGCATCCAGCCAATCGAAGAAGCGGCGCTGGACCTCGTCGGTCAGCATGGCGCCATAGGAGACGGTCTGTCCGCCCTGCTCCAGCACCACCACGTTGTTGGTCTTGCGGATGGACGCGCCGATGGTCTCCCAGTCGAGGCCGGCGCGGTCCAGGGACCGCAGGTCGACCACCTCGATGTCCAGGCCGGCCGCGTCGGCCACCTTCACCGCCAGCGGCGTCATGGCCAGATAGGTCAGCACGGTGAGCCGCGAGCCGGGGCGCGCCACCTTGGCCTTGCCGAGCGGAATGAAATAGTCCAGGTCCTCGGACGGCCCCGGGCCGGATGCGTTGTAGAGCCCCACATGCTCGATCACCAGCACCGGGTCCTCGCAACGGAGCGCACTGTTCATCAGGCCCACATAGTCGAAGGGAGTGGACGGCGCCACGATGCGCCAACCCGGCCAGGCGGCGTAAAGCCCGGCGGGGTCCATGGAATGCTGGGAGCCGTAGCCGGTGCCGATGGCGCACTTGCTGCGCAGCACCACCGGCATGGGGGCGTCGCCGCCGAACATGTGCCGCGCCTTGGCGATCTGGTTGAACAACTGGTCGGCGGCCACCAGGGCGAAATCGGCGTACATCAGCTCGATCACCGGCCGGTAGGTCCCGTCCATGGCGATGCCGCCGCCCACCCCGACGAAGCCCTGCTCGGAGATGGGGGTGGGGACGATGCGGCCGGGAAAGCGGTCGAACAGGCCCTTGGTGGCACCGTTGGTGCCGCCCTTCAGGCGGTGGATGTCCTCGCCCAGAATGACGATACGCTCGTCGGTCTCCATGCGCCGGGTCATCACGGCGGCCACCGAATCGATGAACTTCACCTCGGCCACCGGCCCGGAAGCGGTCTCCAGCTCCTCGTAGCGGGCGCCCGCGAACTCGGACAGGTCGCCGCGCAGGCCGTGGTCGCGGAATTCCGGCTTGGGCCACAGGGCCGGGACGATGCGGCGCCTGTTGCCGTCGGGCTCGGTCAGGCGCGACGCCGCATGGTCCATGGCCGTCTGGGCATTGGCGCGGATGGCCTGATCCTGGTCCTCGGACAGCCACTTGCGCCCGATCATCTCGGCGGCCATGCGGGCCAGGGGGTCGCGCTGGCGCCACGCCGCCTCCTCGTCCTTGGCACGATAGCCGAAGGCGCTGCCCGGCAGGCCGCCGCTGTGGTGGAAGTAGCGGTAGACGTCGGCCTCGATCACCGTCGGCCCCTCGCCGCTCCGCATGATCTTCAGGGCCTCCTCGGCGGCGAGGCGCACCGCCACCGGGTCCATGCCGTCCACCCGGAACGACGGGATGCCGAAGGCCGGGCCGCGCGACGACAGGCGCGGCTCGCGCGTCGCCTCGCCCAGGGTGGTGGAGACGGCATAGGCGTTGTTCTCGATGAAGAAGCAGATGGGCAGCCGCCACAGGGCGGCCAGGTTCATGGCTTCGGGCACCGCGCCGATATTGGCGGCGCCGTCGCCGAAGAAACTGAACACCACGTCGCCCCTGCCCTGGCGCTGCCGCGCCCAGGCCAGCCCGGCGGCCAGCGGCACGCCGCCGCCGACGATGGCGTTGGTGCCCTGCGCCCCGGCCTCGGTCCAGCGCAGGTGCATGGAGCCGCCGCGGCCTTTGCAAAAGCCGATGGACAACCCCATGATCTCGGCCAGCGAGCGGTGGAGAAAGTTCATCACCTCGCCCGACAGCGGGTCGCTGGACAGGTCGGTGCCCGGCCGCTCCAGGTAGCGCAGGCCCTTGGCGAGGAACTGGTGATGCCCCCGGTGGGAGCCGGTGATGAGGTCCGAGGCGTTCAGCAGGGCGCAAGCGCCCACCGCGCCGCCTTCCTGGCCGATGCTGGAATGGGCCGGGCCATGGACCAGCCCCTCGCCCTCCAACTGCAGCACCGTCTCCTCGAAGGCGCGGATCACATGCAGGTGGCCCAGCATGCCGAGCAACCGGTCGCGACCCAGCGCCGTCCAGTCCTCGGGGGTGGAGCGCAGCTCGCGCCACGGAGCGTTCTGGGTAAGATCAATCATCTGTGCCATCACGATATTCCCTAGCAGTGACCCTGGGCGGCTTTGCGCAGCCGGTCGCGGGCGGCCATGCCCTCGACCAGGGCGATGATCTCGTCGACCACGTGGCGGCCGATGCCCTGGGTGATGAAGACGATGCGGCTGCGGCGGTCGGCGCCGGGCCAGCCCTCCAGCCGGATGAGGTCGTGCAGAACCATCTGGGCGCCCTGAAGCACCATTGGCCGCTCGGGCTCGCCCTCGATGTTGAGCAGCCCCTTCACCCGCAGCAGGCCGGGGCCGAGGTTGTCCCTGATGGCGCGCAACAGCAGGTCCAGCGTATCCACCGCCATGGGGGTGTCGCGTACGATGGAGAACGACCGGATGCCATGGCCGTGCCCCCCACCCGCCGTCTCGAACACCCGGCCCGGCAGATCGACCGGCAGGTCGGAGAGGTCGCACTGGTCGGGCAGGATGATCGCCGCCGCCGGATTGGCGGCGGACAAATCGCGGCGCAGCCCCTCCTCGGCGCCGGGGCAAAGGTCCAGCTTGGTCAGCACCACGCGGTCGGCCAGGGACACCTGCCGCGCGCTTTCGGGCTGGGCCGCCAGGGTCGCCGGGCCGTTGACCGCGTCGACGGTGCAGACCACCGAGCCCAGGGCGTAGCGGGCCGACACCACCGGATCGGTGAGGATCACCTGGATCACCGAGCCGGGATCGGCCAGCCCGCTGCACTCGATGGCGACGCGGGCGATGCCCGCCCCGGGACGGAAGCACAATTCCCGCAAGGTCTTGACCAGATCGCCCTTCACGGCACAGCACAGGCAGCCGTTGGACAGCAGCACCACCGCGTCGTCGCTGTGGACGATCAGGTCGTGGTCGAGGCCGATATCGCCGAACTCGTTGACGATGACCGCCGTGCCGGTCCCCATGGGGCCGTTGAGCAGCCGGTTGAGCAGCGTCGTCTTGCCGCTGCCGAGATAACCGGTGAGCACGGTGACGGGGATGCGCCGCTCCATGGTCAGCCTCCGATTCCGCCCATGCAGAGATACTTGATCTCCAGGTAGTCCTCGATGCCGTGCCTGGAGCCCTCGCGGCCCAGGCCGGATTCCTTGACGCCGCCGAAGGGGGCCACCTCGGTGGAGATCAGCCCCTCGTTGATGCCGACCATGCCGTATTCCAGCGCCTCGGCCACCCGCCACACCCGGCCGATGTCGCGGGTGTAGAAATAGGAGGCCAGCCCGAACTCGGTGTCGTTGGCCATGCGGACGGCCTCGGCTTCCGTCCTGAAGCGGAACAGCGGCGCCACCGGGCCGAAGGTTTCTTCCCGCGCCACCGCCATGGCGGGGGTGACGTCGGCCAGGATGGTCGGCTCGAAAAAGGTGCCGCCGCGCACGTGCCGCTTGCCGCCGGTCACCAGCCGGGCCCCCTTGGACAGGGCGTCCTCGATATGGGCCTCCACCTTGGCGACCGCCGCCTCGTCGATCAGCGGCCCCTGTTCGGCTCCGTCGGCGAAGCCGTCGGCCACCTTCAGCGCGATCACCGCGTTCTTCAGGCGGAAGGCGAAGTCGTCGTAGACGCGGTCGTGGACCAGGATGCGGTTGACGCAGACGCAGGTCTGGCCGGTGTTGCGGTACTTGGACGCCATCACCCCCTTCACCGCCGCGTCCAGGTCGGCGTCGTCGAAGACGATGAACGGTGCGTTGCCGCCCAGTTCCATGGAGGTCTTCTTGACCGTGCCGGCGCATTGGGCCATCAGCAGCTTGCCGATCTCGGTGGAACCGGTGAAGGTCAGCTTACGCACCACCGGATTGGCGGTCATCTCGCCGCCGATGGCGGAGGCCGAACCGGTCACCACGCTGAAAATTCCCTTGGGAATCCCCGCCCGCTCGGCAAGCGCGGCCAGGGCCAGGGCGGAATACGGGGTCTGGCTGGCCGGCTTCAGCACCACCGGACAGCCGGCGGCCAGGGCGGCCCCGGCCTTACGGGTGATCATGGCGTTGGGGAAGTTCCACGGCGTGATGGCGGCCACCACGCCGATGGGCTCCTTGACCACCACGATGCGCTTGTCGGGGGCATGGGCGGGGATGGTCTCGCCATAGACCCTTTTCGCCTCCTCGGCGAACCATTCCACGAAGGAGGCGCCGTAAAGGATCTCCCCCTTGGCCTCGGCCAGGGGCTTGCCCTGCTCCGAGGTCAGGATGACGGCCAGATCCTCCTGGTTCTCCACCATCAGCTCGTACCAGCGCCGCAGGATTCTGGCCCGTTCCTTGGCGGTCAGCGCCCGCCATGCCGGCCAGGCGGCGTTGGCCGCCTGAATGGCCCGGTGGGTCTCGGCGCCCCCCATCCTGGGGACCGAGCCGAGCCGCTCGCCGGTGGAGGGGTTGCGAACCTCGATGACCTCGCCGCCGTCGGCGTCGCACCAATGGCCGCCCACATGGCATTGGCTCCGGAAAAGGCTGCTGTCCCTGAGTTTCATGTCATGCCCCCTCAGAACACGTCGCAGCCGGGCAGGCCGCAGGAGATCAGGCGATGCGACGGGAAGTTGGTGATGACCTCGCAGCCGGTCTTGGTGACCACCACCTCTTCCTCGATGCGGGCCGCGCCGGAACCGTCGGCGGCGCCCTTCCAGGTCTCCACGGCGAAGACCATGCCTTCCTTCAGCACGGTGTTCTGGCCCTTGAAGCGGCGGCTGATGATCGGGCGCTCCCACAGGCTGAGGCCGATGCCGTGGCCGTATTGCAGCAAGAAGGCCTCTTCCTCGTTGCGATAGCCGAATTCCTCGGCCGCCGGCCACACCGAGGCCACTTCCTCCACCGTGGCGCCGGGACGGATGGCGTCGATGGAGGCGCTGATCCACCGGGACGCGGTCTCGTAGGCCTCGACCTGATGCTTGTTGGGCTCGCCGCAGACGAAGGTGCGGTAGTAGCAGGTCCGGTAGCCGTTGAACGAATGCATGATGTCCAGATAGACCATGTCGCCCGGCTGGATGATGCGGTCGGAAAAGGTGTGGGAATGGGGCGTGCCGCGCGGCCCGGCCACCGAGTTGATGCACTCCACCCGCTCCGAGCCCAGGCGGTAGAGCCGGTCGTTGGCGATGGCCACCAGTTCGTTCTCGCGCACGCCGGGGCGGATGGCCTTGCAGATGTCGTAATAGGTGGCGTCCACCATGCCGGCGGCGACCTTGAGCAGTTCGATCTCGTCGGGAGTCTTGATCTCGCGGGCGTCGAGCATGGCCTGCTGGCCATCCACCACCTCGATGCCTTCCTCCTCCAGGGCGCGCAGCATGGGAAGCTCCAGCAGGTCGATGCCCAGCGGCTTACCCTCGATACCGTAATGGGCCATCATCGCCCTGATCTGCTTGGCGAAATCGCCTTGCGCCCCCACCTTGGGCGGCAAGGCGCCCTGCATGTTGCTGATGGGAGCCCCCACCCGGTCGGCGATCCACGGCGAGCTGATGCGCTTGGCCGGCGGCGCCGGGTCCCACAGATAGGCCGGGCCCTCGGCCGGGCACAGGGCATAGCGGTCGAACTTGTCCCTGACCCACTCGCCGATATGGGTGCCGGTGATGTAGCGGACGTTGTCGACGTTGAAGCACAGCACGGCCCCCAGGCCGGCGGCCTTGACCGCCGCCTGGGCCCGGTCGAAGCGGTCCGAGATCAGGCGCTGGTAGTCGACGCCCTTTTCCCAATCCTTGGCCATCGTCCCCCAGGACGCGGTCGAATGCGGGCGATTGTACTTCATGAGGAACCCTCCAGGGCCGGTTAGTGGGAGAACAGCACGGGCAGCGTCATGTGCCCCAGCACATGGCGGAAACCCGGGCCGAAGGAAGAGAAGGGACCGTGGGTGCTGGCCCCCATGACCAGAAGATCGCCGCCGATATCGGCGGCCCGCGACAAGAGCAGGTCCATCACCCCCACCTCCTCGCCGCGCAGGTGTTCCAGCCTGGCCTCGACGCCATTGGCGGCCAGGTGGTCGAGAACGCCCACCGGCGGCAGGTCCTCGGATGGCCGGCGGCCGTCGGGGCGGATGGCGGAATTCATCACCGCCAGGGTGACCGAGGCGGCCCGGCGCAGCAGGGGCAGCGCGTCGTGGACGGCGCGGGCGCATTCGCGCGAGGCGTTCCAGCCGACGATGATGTGCTCGCCGACGCTCTCGAACCGGCCATGGCTGGGAACCACCACCACCGGCGTCCCCGAATGCAGGATGACCCTTTCCACCAGGGCGTCGGGCATATGCTGGCCGTCGCCCGGCTGCCCCAGGACGATCAGGTTGGAATAACGGGCGCAAAAGGCGATTTCCTGCAGCAGGAAGTTCGGCTCGCCGTGCAGGAGTTCCATCCAGCGCCCATGATCGCCGTACGTCCGCTCGAAGAAGGTCCGCACGTCGTGCGAGGACGACAGCACGTAATCGCCGGGAAAGCAGGCGGTGACGTCGAAGTAGTTGATGCTGCTCTTGGCGAACAGGGCGGTCAGCCGCGCATCGAAGTGCCCGGCGATGGCGCTGGCGACGGCAAGCCTTGCCTCGCTCGCCCCCGGTTCATCCACGTGAACGATGATGTCCCGCATGCTCGTACCCCCGACTAATGCCTGGCCTTGGACTGGCCGCCGGCGCCGATCAGGTCGGCCATCAGGACCTGATCGTTGCGCAGCCGCTCGGAGTCGCCGCTGAACACCACCCGTCCACGGTCCAGCACGATGGTGGTGGGCGAGAAGTTCAGGGCGAGGTTGACGTATTGCTCCACCAGGATCAGGGCCAGGTCGCCGTCCCGCCGCAGGGCATGGAAGGCCTCGAGCAATTGCTCGACGATCACCGGGGCCAATCCCTCCATGGGCTCGTCCAGCAGCAGCAGCGAGGGATTGCCCATCAGGGCGCGGCCGATGGACAGCATCTGCTGCTCGCCGCCGGAAATTTCGGTGCCCTTGTTGCCCCGGCGCGCCGACAGGTTGGGAAACAGCTCGAACACCCGCTCGATGGTCCATTTCCCCGGGCGGGCGGCGATGCGCAGGTTCTCTTCCACGGTCAGCGACGGAAAGACGTCGCGGGTCTGGGGAACGTAGCCGATGCCCATCCGCGAGCGCCGGTAGGAGGGTTGCCCGGAGATGGTCTCCGACCCGAAGCGGATGTCCCCCTGGCGCAGCCGGGTCTGTCCGACGATGGTCTTCATCAGGGTGGACTTGCCGACGCCGTTGCGCCCCAGCACCGCCAGCAATCCGCCGGGCGGAAGGCTGAGGTCGACGCCCTCCAGAATGACCGTGTGGCCGTAGCCGGCGGTGACTCCCTCAAGCCGCAGCATGGTCGCTCTCCCCCAGGTAGATCTTGCGGACGCGTTCGTTGGCGGCGATCTCGGCCGGCGTTCCCTCGACCATGATCGAGCCCTGGACCAGGACGGTGATGCGCTGGGCGAAGCGGAAGACCAGATCCATGTCGTGGTCGATCAGCAGCACCGCGATGTCCTTGGGCAGGGTGTCGAGGATGGTGAGGATGATGTGGCTTTCCGAGGTGGGAATGCCGGCCGCCGGCTCGTCGAGCAGCAGCACCTTGGGACGCAGCGCCAGGGCCACGGCGATCTCCAGCAGCCTTTGCCGCCCATAGGGCAGGTCCTGGGCCTTGACCTCGGCCACGTCGGCGAGGCCGACCCGCTCCAGCAATTCGTCCACCCGCCCGAACTGGTCGCGGTGGGAGGCCGCCGAGCGGAACAGGTTCCAGGCGACGCCCTCGTGCTCGGCCACCGCCAGGAAGACGTTCTTGCGCACCGACAGGTTGGGAAACAGCGAGGTGATCTGGAAGGTCCGCCCCATCCCCCGCTTGATCCGCTGGGCCTCGCCCAGGGCGGTGACGGTCTCGCCGCCCAGCAGCACCTGTCCCGAACTGGGCGCCAGACGCCCGCTCAGCAGGTTGACGAAGGTGGTCTTGCCCGCCCCGTTGGGGCCGATGACCGCCCGGCGCTCGCCGGGATGGAGGGCGAAATCCACGTCGCCCGTCACCCGCACGGAGCCGAAGAAGCGGTTGAGCTTCCGCGTCTCGAGAATAGGCGCCGAACCGTTCATCGCCGGCCTCCCCGTCCCAGATTGCGCCGAAGACGCTCCACCAGGCCGAGCACGCCGCCCGGCACGAACAGGGTCATGACCATCAGGATCAGGCCCTGGCCCAGATACCAGTTGGCCGGGTCCTCCTTGGCCAGCAGGTCCTGGGCGAACATGAACAGCGGCACGCCGACGAAGGCGCCGTACAGCCGCCCCGAACCGCCCAGGATCAGCATGATCAGCACGTCGCCCGACAGTTCCAGGCTGAGGGAATTCAGGGCGACGAACTGGGTGGTCTGGGCCTGGAGCGCCCCCGCCAGCCCGGCCAGGGCCGAGGACATCACATAGGCGGCGAGGCGGCGCGCATAGATGGGGCAGCCGATGGCCCGCATGCGGCCGTCATTCTCGCGGATGCCGCGCAACGACCAGCCGAACGGGGAGTTGACCACCCGGCGGACCAGCAGGAAGGCGGCGAACAGGCAGGCCAGGCTGTAGTAGAACGCCGTGTGCCCCCTGAAATCGAACTCGAACACGCCCAGCAGGGGCGAGAAGCTGACGCCCTGCAGCCCATCGTCGCCGCCGGTCACCGAACTCGCCATGTTGGCCAGTTCGTGCAGCATGAAGGCGGCGGCCAGCGACAGCACCAGGAAGGCCAGCCCCTTGGTGCGCAGCATGCAACTGCCGGTCACCAGCCCCACCAGGGCGGCGGCGGCCATGCCGCACAGGGCGGTGATCAGGGGATCGTTGGTCAGCCGCAGCGCCAGGATGCCGGCGGTATAGGCGCCGGTGCCGAACAGGGCGGCATGGCCCAGGGTGACGATGCCGGTGAAGCCGACCAGCAGGTCGAGCGACAGGGCGAACAGGATCATCACCACCATCTGGTTGGCCAGCGGCGTGTAGCCGGGAACCAGGGTGGGGATCGCCAGGGCGGCCAGCCACAGCGACATGGACAGGGCCTTCCTGGTTCCCGAGACGCCGTCCGGCGGCAAGAGGAGGATGGCGGCGGTCGATCGGTCGGTCATGGGGGCCTCCTCAACGCTTGCCGGTGATGCCGTTCGGCCGCCACAGCAACAGGGCGAAGACGAAGGCGAAGATGAACACGGAGCCCATTTCGGGAAGCAGGTATTTGCAGGCGGTATCGGCCAGCCCGATGGACAGCGCGGCGATGAAGGGCCCGCGAATGCTGCCCAGTCCGCCCACCGCCACCACCACCATGAAGTAGACGATGTAGTGGAGCGGGTAGTTGGGGGCGATGGCCAGCACGTCGGCGCCCAGCGCCCCGCCCAGGGCGGCCAGTCCGGTACCCAGGCCGAAGGTGACGGCGAACAGCCGGCCGGTGTCGATGCCGATGGCCTGGGCCATGCCCCGGTTGTCCACCGCCGCCCGGATGCGCGCCCCGAACAGGGTGCGTTCGAAGATCACCCACAGGGCGACGATCACCGCCGCCCCAAAGGCCACCAGCACGAAACGGTAGGTGGGCAGTTCGATGCCGCCGACCAGCGACTGCCCCTTCAGGTAGTCGGGCAGTTGGACCGGCTGGGCCATGGGTCCCCAGATCAGCCGTACCAGGGCCATGGAGATCAGGATCAATCCCATGGAGAACAGGACCTGATCCAGCTCCGACCGCCCGTAGAGACGGGAATACAAGGTCCGCTCCAGGACGAAGCCGACGACGGTGACCGCGAGGCAAGCCAGGGGAAGCGCCGCGAACAGCGACATGCCCGTTTGGTTCATCAAGGTCACGGCGGCATAGCCGCCCAGCATGGCGAACACGCCGTGCGCCAGATTGACGAACCCCATCAATCCCATGGTGACCGACAGGCCCACCGAGATGAGATAGAGAATCATCCCGTAGGCCACCCCGAAGAACAGCACCGTGACAATGGCCGTCATGGTCTCCCCCCCCCATTCGCTTTTTTTGATTTCCACCCGGTGCCGGCCTCCCGACCGGCACCGGGCGTCCTCGGGTCAGCTCGCCGGCGAGGGAACCACCAGATGGAAAAGCTTCAGGGGAGAGCCTCCCTTCTGGCTGATGCTGGCGGCCTCGGAAGGACCGAGATAGATGCCGGCGCCGGTGCCGACCTCGTAATCCTTGCCGTCCAGGCGGATCACCCCCTGGCCTTCCATCAGGTAGACGACCTGATGGGTGGTGTCGTCCGACTGGGCGTCGAGGCTCTGGCCGGCTTCCAGCCAGCGCAGGCTGCCCACCACGCTCTTGGCGCCGCACAGGGCGTCGTTGAGAATCTCGGCATAGCGCCCCTGGCCGCCGTCGAGGCTGACGGGGGTGATCTTGTTGGTGTCGATAAAGCTCGTGGTCATTGCTTGCGTGCTCCCTTGCCCGATTGGTTCAGCTCTGGACCCAGACCCGTCCGTCCACGCGCTCCCAGCGCAGGTCGTCCTCGGTCCCGTCCAGGATGGTGGTCTTGAAGCGGTTGGGAGCCTGGAACTCGAAATAGAACAGCGCGTCCTTCGAGGCCCGCAGGCGGTGCTTTTCCTCGGCGGGGATGAAGACCATGGTGCCGGGCCCGACCGGGGTGACGCCCTCGGGGGTCTCCACCTCGCCATGACCGGTCATGATGAAGTAGAAATGCTCGCAATTCTCATGGAAGTGATAAGGCGAGGCGGCGCCGTGCTTGTAGCGCATGATTCCGCACAGGAGATCATCGACATTGGCGAGCTCCTTGTTCACGAAGAACACCCGCTCGCGCCCGGGAACCACCGAAACAAGCTTCGGAAGTTCATTCTCTTGAAAAATATACGCCATTCAATCCTCCACTGGATATTCGGTTGATTCTTGAATCAGATGCCGGGATCGACGTCGACGTTCTCGGGCTCGAGGCGCAGGCCGGCGGCCTTGGCCTCGACCTCCAGCAGGGCGGCGAAGTCACAGTCGCCGTAGCCCTGGCCGATCATGGATTGCAGGATTTCGCGAACCTGGGCGGCCAGCGGCAAGGGGACCTCCAGGGTGCGGCCGGCGGCCAGGCCCAGGTCCAGGTCCTTGCGCAGCAGCACCGGCGTGAAGGTCGGCTTGAAGTCGAGGTTGACGTAAGCCGGCGCCTTGTAGCGGGTGAACATGGACCCCATCACGCTGTTGTTGATGAAGTCGAGGAAGGCGTGGCGGGAAACCCCGCCCCTCTCCGCCAGGATGGTCACCTCGGCCAGGGACTGGGCCACCACGCCGAGAAAGACGTTGTGGCAGATCTTGACGATGCGGGCCGCCTCGCCCTCACCCACATAGGTGGCCGCCTTGGCCATCAGGTGGAGATAGGGACGCGCCATCTCGAAGGCGCCGGCATCGCCGGACGCCACGATGGAAAGCTTGCCGGCCTCGACCACCTTGGCGTTGCCGCTGACCGGCGCGTCCAGCATGACGGCGCCGCGCTGGGCCAGGGCCTTGCGCACCTCGGCCGAGGCCTCGGCGGACACGGTGGAGAAATCCACCAGCAGGCGCGGCGCCCTGCCCTTGCGCGACAGCAACCCGTTGGGGCCGCACACCATGTCGACGAACACGTCGGAACTGGACAGATTGGTGAAGACCACGTCCCGGTCGGCCAGATCGGACGGCGTCTCGGCCAGACGGGCCCCCAGGGCGGCCAGGGGCTCGGCCTTGGCGCGGGTGCGGTTGTAGACGGCGACGTCGAGGCCCGCCGCCAGCAGCCGGGCGGCCATGGCCGATCCCATCCGCCCGACGCCGATCCATCCGATGGTGAGGTCAGGCGTCATGGCAGTCACGCCGCCGCCGAGGCAAGGGTGATCACCCCGAGATAGGCCGATTGCCCCAAGGTGACGTCCAGAGTGCCGGGGACGAAGCCGGACTTGCGGATTTCCAGGCGATAGGCGCCGCTGCCCTCGCCCAGCCCGTCGAAGCGGAAGTCGCCGAAGGTGTCGGTCACCGTCTCGGCCACCTTGCGGCCATCGCGCACCAGGGAGACGGCGGCACCGGCGATGCATTCCTCGATTCCGGCGACGGGGCCGGCCACCGAGCCGCCGACCAGGGCCTTGGTGTAGCGGTCCAGGTTCCTGTAGTAGACCCGGGGCCTGGTCCCGGCCTCGGGCTGCAATACCTCCAGCCCCTCGTCCTTGACCAGGCGGCGCATCTCGTCGTCGGTGACGTGCAGCGTGCGGATGGCCTCGGTGGGACACGATTGCGAGGCGCGGACCTTGGTCCAGCCGGCATCGAGCAGATGGGCGTCGAAGGGCCAGGCCTGGGGCAGGCTCTTTTCCTCGTTCCACCACACGGCGCCGTAGGGACAGGAATCGACGATCTGGCGCTGGCCCTTGGCCTTTTCCGGCACGATGACCACGATGCCGTCGGGACGCTTTTCGACGGCGCCGTTGCGTGCCGCCTTGAGGCAGGGGGCGTCGTCGCAGTGATTGCAGGTCACCGGCAGGGTGACCACGTCGATCATGGGATAGACGCCGCGTTCGCGCTGGATCAGGTCGATCCAGCGATGGCCCAGGCGCGGCATGGACGCGGAAATTCCGGGGAACTCGTTGTCGTAGTACTCGTCATGCACGGCCAAGGCGCAGTTGTTGCAGTTGAAGCACTTGGCGACGTCGATGATCAGGTTCCACTTCTTCATGGCAATGCCTCCTACTGCGCCGGGACCAGGACGGGAGCGGCCTTGGACACCGGCTCGGCCTTGGCGGCCGCCAGGGTCAGTTCGGCCTTGCCGTCCCATATCTCCACCTGCACCAGGCAGGAATTGGCGGCGGTGCCGGTCACCTTCTTGGCGATGGAGCGTTTCGGGGTGAGCTGGTTGACACAGCCGCCGCGATCGACGGAATAGCCGGGCTCGCCGATGGGATCGTAGACCGCCGAGGATTCGTAGGCGTGCACGGCGCCCTGGGGCAGGCGGTTGGTGACGTGGGCGGCGCACAGGACGGCGCCACGGTCGTTGAACACCTTGATCAGGTCATGGTGCTTGATGCCGCGCGCCTTGGCGTCCAGTTCGTTGATACGCAGCACCCAATAGTAATAGCCGTCGATCAGGACGCGGTGTTCCTTGATATCGTTGACCGCGCTCTGCTTGCCGTCGCTCATGGTGTGGTAGCTGAAGCGCGAGTGGGGCGAGATCAGCTGAAGCGGATAATGCTCGTAAAGCTCGGTGCCGGGGCCTTCCCACGAGCGCAGGTACTTGACCACGGGCGGACGCTCGGGATCGTCGGCGTCGAAGCGTTTCAGGCTGTTGCACTCGAACTCGAACTTGCCGGTCTGGGTCTGCAGGCCGTTGAGGAATTCCTGGCTGTAATCGGCGGGCAGCGGATGGGGCTCGGGAACGTCCTTCTTGCGGCCCTCGTAGAACCAGCGCAGAGCCACCGGATCGCGGTGCTTCTCGTCCAGGGCGGGGACAACGAAATAGCCCCGCTTCAAAAACGCCTTCCAGGAGATGTGCTTGGGCAGGTCCGACGAGTCGAACATGCGCTTGACCCAATCCAGCTCGGTCTGGCCCTCGGAGAAATAGGCGGACAGCCCGAGACGGGTGGACAGGTCGAGGAAGATCTGGAAGTCGGACTTGGACTCCCCCAGGGGTTCGATGCACTTGTGCTGCAACAGGATGACCCGGTGGTTCATCTGGGTCTGGCCGTGCAGGGCATAGCCGCCGGTACCGCCGAACTCGCTGATGTCCCAGCGTTCGAACTGGGTGCAGGCCGGCAGGATGATGTCGGCGAACTTGGCCTCGCCCTCGAACCAGATGGACTGGTTGACCACGAATTCCAGCTTGTCGGTGCGGTACGCCTTAACGTAGCGGTTGCTGTCGTTCATGGTGCCGAGCGAGGCGCCGCCGATCTTGTACATCATCTTGACCGGCGAGTGGCCGGCCGCCGGGTAGGTGAACTTGCGGAACTGGCCTTCCAGGGTCTTGCCATCCCAGGGATAGCCCTCGGCCTTGCCTTCCAGGATGGCTTCGGGAATCTGCAGCCGCGGCACTTTCTGGGTGGCGGTGTTGTAGGTGGGCAGTTGCGGCATGCGCTGGTACAGGCTGATGGCCAGGCCGGTGGCCTCCAGGTCGCCCGACAGACCGCCGTCGGCGTAGCCGGGGAAGAAGAAGCGGATGTCGATGGGGGTGCCCCACTGCATGTGGCCGTAATTGACGCCCGGCCGCCCCATGCCCTGCATGCCCATCAGGCAGGCCAGGGTGCGCGCCCACTGGATGCCGGTGGCCGAGCGGCAGGCGCCGCCATGGCCGTTGCCCCAGCCGCCGGCGCCGAGATAGGTCTTCTTCCGGCCCCACTGGCGCGCCAGGGCACGAACCTCGCGGGCCGAGATGCCGGTCTCGGCCTCCTGCCATTCCGGGCTTTTGGCGATGCCGTCTTCCTTGCCCAGGATGTAGTCGGCCCACTTGTCGAAGCCGACGGTGCGCTCGGCGACGAATGCCTTGTCGTAGAGCCCCTCGGTCAGCCAGACATGGGCGATGGCGAAGGCCATGGCCGGATCGGTGCCCGGCTTGGGCGCCAGCCACTTGCCGCCGATCAGGGTGGCGGTGTTGTTGTAATAGGGATCGATATGGACCACCTCGATGCCCAGGTCCTTCAGCCACTGGCGGCGCGAGGTGCCCTCGAAGGCGGCGTACGAGCCGCTGGTGGTCTCGGGATCGGCCGACCAGAAGACCACCATCTCGGCCTCCTGCATCAGGTCCTCGACGCAGTTGTAGGTCTCGGTCTGGCCCAGCCGCATGCTGTAGCCGAAATGGTGCATGGCGCCCCAGTACCAGCCTTCCCAGCTATCGGGATTGTGGGCGACCTTGGTGTAGCCGATGGTGTTGAAGAACTTGAAGGCCGAGCTGATGTAGTAGCCCAGGTTGCCCCAGGTGTGGTGCGAGCCGTGGGTGCCCATGATGGCGCCCTGGCCGTGGTCGCGCTTCACCCGCTTGATCTCGCCGGCGACGATGTCCAGCGCCTCGTCCCAACTGATCCGCTCATAGCCGGAAATGCCGCGGTTCTCGCAATTGCGCTCGCCGTTGGGGTCGAAATCGACGCGTTTCATGGGATAGAGCAGGCGGTCGGGTGAATAGAGCGTCGACTTGTGGCAGGTGGAGTGCGGCGCCAGGGTGGTCTTGCGCGGCGGCGTGAAGGTCTTGCCCTTGGCCTTGATGGTCCACGAGGGCGCGTCCTCGTCGGTGAACTCGATGGGGGTGAGGCGGATGACCTTGCCGCCCTTGACGTAGACGAACATCGGCCCGCCATTGGTGTGCGAGACGTAGCGGGTGGTGCCGTCCGGCATCTTGGTGCCGAACTCCAGGCCCTGCTGCTGCATGATCATCAGCGTCTGGGTGAACCACAGGGTCAGTTCGTCCGGCCCCTCCAGCATCATCTGGAAGTTCTTGATGGCCTCGATCTGGGCCAACTGGTCGATGGGCGGCAGCAGCAGCGAGGCGCCCAGCTCGGCCGTGGCGAAGGACAGGACAACCTCGGGCCGGGCGTGGATGCCCTTGCCCGACAGCACCTTGCCGCCCTTGAAGGTGAACCAGCGGCCGGCGCTGCCATCGGCCACCTTCATCTGGGCGGTGAAGTTCTTCTCTTTCAGCCGCTTGGCGAATTCCGGATAACGGGCAGCCTGGAAGCGCAACGCCTGCGCCAGACCGAACAACAGCACCGAGAATTTCATGCCACCCAAGCTCATCGCGCCTCTCCGTCCATCGGCCTCGGCGTCGACAGCTCGGGGGCTGCCAGTGGAGGCCTCTCACATTGGATGGCTTGATGATATCGACCCGGCGTTCTCCATCTGATGCAGATTGAGGATGAATTGATCTGTTCTGGCGAACGCCCGCGACGCTGTCGTTTCACCACGGAAAATCACCCCGCCGCCCAGGAGAGCGGCGGGATCGGGCATTCCCATCCGGGCGGAAAGCCCTAGCTGGCGCTGATCCGGGCCTTGTCGGCGGTCCGGCGCAATTCCTCCAGGAACGCCACGCACAGCGGCGACAGCTCGTGGGGGCGGCGCGAGATCACCGTGACGTCCCACGGCGGCATGGGAGTTCCCATGAACAGCGGGGTGATCGGCATCCGCCGGGGCCGATTGGCGAAAATCTGGGTGGGCACCAGGGTCACGTAATCGCTGTTCTCCACCAGGGCGATGGTGGCGGCGAACGAGGTGCATTCGATGGTGTTGGGCGGCGTGAGGCCGTTGGACAGGAAACTGCGCTCGAAGATGTCCCGCCCGGTACGGCTGCGGCGATAGTTCACCCAGGTGAGGTCCAGCAGGTCGGACAGGACCAGCTTGCCCTTGGCCGTCAGGGGATGGTCGACCCGGACCGCCGGGGTGAGATAATCCTGGAGCAGCAATTCGCATTGCAGCTCCTCGTCGGTGGGGGTTTCCGGCACCAGGGCGATGGCGAAATCCAGCTCGCCCATCCGGACGGCGGGCAGGAAGTCGGGATAGACGCCTTCTTGGATATGAAAGCCGACATTGGGCCGGCTCTTGCGGAAGCTGGCGACCGCCCGGGGCAGGATGCCCATGGAGACGGTGGGCGAGGCGCACACCCGGATCTCGCCGGACGAGCCGCCGTGAATGGTCTCGACATCGTTGCGGATCTGCCGCAATTCGCCTTCGATCATCTTGACCCGGTTGACCAGCATCTTGCCCACGGCGGTGGGCGACAGGCCGTGGGAGCCGCGCAAAAACAGCTCCGCCTTGAGCGATTCCTCCAACTGCTGGATGCTCTTGGTGACCGAGGATTGCGACAGGTTCAGGTTGCGCGCCGCCTGGCGCACGGACCCGGCCTCAGCCACGGCCATGAAGCAGCGGAACTGGCTGAGTTTCATATGGTCTCTCCACTCCAGGGGCGAAGTCCGCCGAGGACCGCGAGCATACTATGCCTGTACCATGGATAAAAACTCGGACACGCAGCTTCGCAGTTGCCGCCCCTGGGACGACAGGGACTCCACCGCCCCCTGCACCGTTCCCGCCGAACCCCGCGCATGGACGGCGGAGCGGCTGACCCCCGCCACGTTCTCGGACACCTCGCGGGTGCTGAGGGCGGCATCTTGGATGTTGCGGGCGATGTCCAGGGTGGCGGCCCCCTGCCCCTCCACCGCCTCGGCGATCACTCCGGCGATTTCGTTGATGCGGCCGATGATGCCGGAAATGCCCTGGATGGCCTCGACGGCGCCGTTGGTCGCATCCTGAACGGACGAGATGTGCTGGCGGATCTCGTCGGTGGCCTGGGCGGTCTGGTTGGCCAGGGTCTTGACCTCGCCCGCCACCACGGCGAAGCCTTTTCCCGCCTCGCCGGCCCTGGCCGCCTCGATGGTGGCGTTGAGCGCCAGCAGGTTGGTCTGGCCGGCGATGGAATTGATCAGCCCCACCACCTCGCCGATGCGGCTGGCCGCCTCGGCCAACCCCTGGACCATGGAATTGGCGCGCCCGGCCTCGGTTACCGCCGAACCCGCCACCTCGGAGGCGTGGCCGGCCAGCCGGCTGATCTCGCCCACCGACGCGGTCAGTTGCTCGGCGGCGGCCGCCACCGTTCCCACGCTGACCGTGGTGTGCTCGGCGGCGCCGTTGGCCGCGTCCGCCCTGGTGCTGACATCATGGGCCAGTTCGCTCATATCCTTGGCCGTGGCCTTGAGCTCGTCGGCGGCGTGGGCCACGCCATCCACCACCGAGGCCACCGAGGAGCTGAACTGCTCCGCCAACTGGCGCAGGGCGGCGGACCGCTCGGCCCGGAGCTTGCGGTCGGCCTCCTCCTGCTCGGCGCGCAGCCGGCTCATTTCCACGGCATTGGCCTTGAAGACCCCGAAGGCCCTGGCGATCTCGCCGATCTCGTCGCGCCGCGCCGCCGAACGGACCTCGGCCGACAGGTCGCCCCCGGCCAGTTGGTTCATGGCCTCGGCCATCTCGGCCATGGGGCGGCTGATGGTGGAGGCGACCAGGAACCCGACGGTCCCCGCGATGGCCAGGATGATGCCGCCCATGATGATCATGAAGGTCCGGCTCGCCGCCACCGGGGCCAGGACTTCCCGGACCTCGGCCTGCAGGACCAGGGCCCACCGGGTGTCGGCGAAGGCAATGGGAGCATAGGTCGCCAGCAGGTCCTGGCCGCTCTCGCCGATGACCTTGCCCTGCCCCGAGCGGCCGGCCAGCCCGTCGCGGATCGCGGCATTGTCTCGCCGGTCCCTCAGGGCCTTGCCCCGCCCCGCAAACCGGGAATCGCTGCGAAGCAGATTGTCGCTGCCCACCACGAAGGCCTCGCCGGTCTCGCCCAGGGCGGTCGAATCGTTGACGATTCCGTTGAGCAGGCCCAGGGGGACCTGCAGGGCGATCACGCCGAGAAACACCTCCCCCGTCCCGAAGACCGGAGATGCCATCCACGCCGCCGCCTCCGAAGCGCCGGGATCGGCGAACAGGTCGCTGAACAGGACGCGTTCGCCGTGGGGATTCCTGTAGACCTTGTCGAACAGCCGGCCCTGCGGCGTCGATGCGCTGCCCCCGGCCCGCAGATCCTCCATCAGGTTGCCGTTCTTCATGACGGTGTAGACGACCCGGCCGGTGGAATTGATCAAGATGATGTCGTCCAGGCCGCGCTTTTCCACCAGCTTGGTGAATGTGGGATGGAAGGTGGCGTGGACGCCGCCCCAATCGGAACTGTCCATGAAGCCGCTCAGCTTCCAGCGCTCCCTGGGGGGATTGGGGTTGTCGTCAAGATAGGTCCTGCGCAGATAGGCGGCGGGATCGGGCATCTTGACGCCCATCTCCTGGAAGGCCGTGTTGAACTCCCGCGTGGCCTCCACCGTGGTGGCGTTGCCGGCCAGGATTTCGGTGTCCTGGGCCAGCGTCTCCAGGAAGGTGACGATTCTTGCCCGCCGGGCCTCCACAAGGCCGGCCATCTTGTCGTCCGATGCCTGCACCAATTGGGATGTGGACTTGGAAATGCTGATCAGGGCGGTCGCCACGATCGACACCAGAGTCAGGGATACGATGACCAGCGGCAGTTTCCGAACGATCCGCATGTTGCTTCCTCCCGTCCCGTGCCATTCATTGCGGGGCTCGATGGCCCGGGCACCGGGTGTCCCGGCCTCCCCAAGGCAGGCCGGATTTAGGGCAGGATAGCGAATCCACTCGGAGCAATTGTTATCATTTGCTGCGATGTCGATCGATTTTAGAGAACACGAATTTTACCCCCCCGGTGACGCTCATGTGGTGGCCCACGGCGGGGCGGGCGTCGCGGTCGATACGGCGTGCGCAGAGCATCGGCCTTGCCCCCGGGGCATCATACTCGGCTGGATATGGACAACCGTTATCATTCGACACTTGGTTGATCGCATATTTCGAACAATTGGCTTATGCGAACTTGTTCCGGTATGAAGAGTGCACCCTGGGCGTCCCCTCGAAAGGCGCGATCTTCGGATGGGATGTTCGGCCAGGGCCGGGTTGATCCCGGAGAGCGATGCCGGGGTTGGCGTGCGGTTGAGAAAGGGCGGCCGGGAATGACGAACGAGCACTGGAACGACGAAGCGAATCACCGCCTTGTCGCCCTTGAAAGCCGGCTTTCCCACCATGAGATCATGGCGGAGGAATTGTCCGAAGTCGTGGCGCAGCAGGCACGGACCATAGATATGCTGATGGCGGAGGTCCGTCGCCTGCGGGAACGGCTGGGCGAGGCCGAGGCCGGCCTGCCCGGGTCACTTCAGGATGAAAAGCCACCACCGCATTATTAATTAGACTGGGGAGAGAAAGCGATGATCGGCAATGACGGCAAGCCGGCCACGCGGGAGCAAATTCGCGCGGCCATCGCCACCTATAACTCGGGTGACCGCGGGTCCAGGGAGTTTGCCGGGATTCCGCGGGCCCTGGTGACGATCCTCGACAATCTCGCGGTCGGCAAGACCACCTACGTCAAGGGTAACGACGGCCAGCTACAATTGAGCCGCAGCAAGGACAAGAGGATCGTCGCCGGCTAATTCGCCCATCCCTCCTGCCTTCGTTCCGTCCGGATTCCCTTCCCCATTACCGAACAGTTCCCAAAACGGCGGAAGCCCTAAGCCGCAAAGCCCATCAACTTGGATCGGTGCCTACGGGGATGGCCGCTCTATCGTTGACACGCCACCCAACCAAATGGTTGGATGTTATTTATGGTTGGGAGATGGCCTCCAATGGCCGCCACAAGCCCGGCCCAACGGTAGAAAGGGAGCGAAGGATGTCGACATCTCATTGGGTTTTAATGGCCACCCTTATCGGGTCCATGGCGGCTCCGGCGATGGCCGCAGGAGAACGCGGTAGCGAAGCCGATGCCCAAATTCTTCTCGGCAAGGCGGTAGCCCACATCACCAAGGTCGGAACTGAACCTGCGTTGAAGGATTTCAGCGACAAGGTGGGGGCCTTCGTTGACCGTGACCTCTACGTGCTCTGCGAGGATTTCAACGGAAAAATCCTTGCCCACGGGGGAAATCCAACCCTGGTGGGGCGGGACACGAAAGGATCGGAACTGACGAGTCAGTTCATCCAGGTGGCTTCGTCGCCGTCAGGCGAAGGAGCCGTAAATTACGACTGGGCCGATCCAGTGACCAAGAAAGTCGCAAAAAAAACAACCATTATCAAAAAATCAGGACAGATATTCTGCGGCGTCGGGTTCTTCAAATAATACTCCGTAGAATGAGGTTCCAGTTGCAAGCGATTGGAACCTCACTACCAAGCACGAACTTCTCCAAATGGAATTATCTCACTATGGATATGATTGCACGTTTGATTCGTTCACTCCCGCTTCATACAAAGATATACATGACTCCAATCATACTCATCATATCAATGGCGATTCTCGCGGTAATATTCAGCATTGGAATGAAGGGGTTATCCGGCGCCTTGTCGGAGGTCAGAGCATCCTTCGCCGCCGAACGCAAAATCGAGCAAACCCGCCTCCTGGCAGCCAGCATCGAGGCTGAACTCTATCGCCTCCTCAACTGGCAGGCGGCGGGGGTCGACAGCGGCAAGATCATGGAAGGTGAGAAGAATATCCGGGGGAAGCTTGGAATTATATCGGCCGAGGGCAGTTCCCAGCCCGACATGAACGAGGCGATTGGACGCTTCTCAAAATCCACCAACGACGTCATGGATATCTACAAGGACGACACGTTGATGGCTCTCATGCTTATGAAAGCAAATGAGAAGCAATATGACTTTCTTGTCCAGAAACTTGATAACGTCATCGATATTTCAGCCAAGCATAGCGACTCTATTCACGAGAAATCCATTCTCATTACCAATGCCTATGAAGTAAGATACTTTACCATATCATTCCTATGTTTCGTCATCGGCGCCACCGTTATGGTCATCATGTGCCGGCTCATCGCCAATTCCATCGTGGGAATGGCCACCGCCATGAACGATCTCGCCAAGGGGCAACTGGACACGCCGGTCCCCTCCGCCGACGAGCACGATGAAATCGGTCTGATGGCCCAGGCCGTCCTGGTCTTCCGACAGAACATGATCCGGGCCGGGGACCTGGACCGCGAGCGTGAAGGTCAACGGGCAAGGAGCGAGCGCCGCAGCGCCATACTGGAAGATTCCACCAAAACGTTCGACACGGCGATCAACGAAACCCTTCAATCCCTGGCAGCAGCCATCGAACAGGTCCAGTCCACCGCCCGCAGTCTCACCACCAACACCACCAGCAATCGCCAGCAAGCCGATTCCGTGGTCGATGCGGCCGGTCATGCGACAGAGAATGTGGGCACCGTCGCCGCGGCCGCCGAGCAACTTTCCCACTCCATCCGCGAGATCGAGCGCCAGGCCAACCAATCCACGCGGATATCGGATCAGACGACCGGCGAAATAGAGCGGATCGAGGGGTTGGTGCGCGGGCTGACCGATGCGTCAGAACGAATCGGCAAGGTCGTCAACCTGATCGACAACATTGCCGGACAAACCAATCTTCTCGCCCTGAACGCTACCATCGAGGCAGCCCGTGCCGGCGAGGCCGGCAAGGGATTTGCCGTGGTTGCCAGCGAAGTCAGCGTGCTGGCCCACGGCACGGCCAGGGCGACCAAGGAGATTGCCGATCAGATTTCCAACGTACAGGCCATCAGCCGCGATACCGCCGCCGCCATCGCAAGCATCGCCACCCGCATTTCGGAGATGCACGACATCACCGCGACCATCGCCGCCGCCGTGGACCAGCAATCATCGGCGACCTCGGATATCGCCCGGAACGTACAGGAGGCGGCCGAAGGCACCCGGGCGGTCTCCGCGACCATTGGCGACATGAAGCTTTCCATCGACTCGACGGGTGCCGCCGCAACCGACCTGTTCGCCTCGGCCCAGCGCCTGGTCCTGGAAGCGGAGCACCTGCGCGGCGAGGTGGATCACTTCCTTCTCGCCGTGCAAAGCGCCTGAGAAATAGTCCCGGGCCTCATCCCTGGGAACTGCCCGCATGAAACGACTTTAGAACCTTCGAAAAGTTGAGAGCCGCCCTCGGCGGCTTCTTGTTGGGCGGCAACACGCAAAACACGTCCATGCGGAGTTCGGGCCCTTCCACCGCCAGCTTCACCAGCGACCCGGCCTCGACGGCGCCGCGCACCAGGCGGTCTGGTCCACAGAAGATTCCCAGGCCCATAATCGCCAGTTCCTGAATCACCGCCCCTTCCTGGACCTGATACGCCACGGAGTAATTGGAGATTCCGGCGCTTCCCAGCATGTTGTGAACCATCTGGCCAAAACGGCCGGCCCGGCGGGGGGTAATGAACGGATAGGCATTCAGCTCCGAAGGCCGGACATGCTCGCGCTCGGCAAGAGGATTGTTGGGCGGGGCAAAGAACGAGAACGGCTCGCTGCCGATGCGTTCACACGGGAGATCAAGCACCGGCCCAAACGCCAGAAGAAAGCCAAGATCGGCACGCCCTTCGATCAGGTCCTCGACCACCGTCTCGTAGCGCTCCACGTTGACCGTGAAATCAATCTCCGGATGGGCCTTGGCGTAATCGGCAAACGGCGCGCACAACCAACCGGTCGCCACCGCCCGCTGGCAGGAAATCACCAGGGGCACCTGCCTGGTCCTTTTCGGAGGCAGGGATAAGTCCTGGGACAGCGCGGCGGCCTTCTCAAGCAGGTCGACTCCCCTCTCGTAGAGGCGGCGCCCGGGTTCGGTCAAGATCGATATGGTCCCCCGTCGGCGCGTGAACAATTCACAACGAACCTGCCGCTCCAGAGCCTGGATGTGATTGCTGACCGACGGGTGGGCGATTCCCAACCGCTCCGCCGCCCCGACGAAACTGCCGGCGTCCACCACCGCGATGAAGACCTCCAGCCTGCGAAATGTCGACGGAAACATCCTGCGCCCCTTGGCTGATCTTTGGCCTCGGGCGCCTGAACACCCTTGAACATTCTCATCATAACACGTCCCGCCCCCGAACGTACAATCCAACCAGTTGGTTGACTTTACTATCCAGCCATGATCAGATATCCCCATAGACAGGTGATCCCGGTTACGAATCTCCGATTTGGCAATCGAATTTGGATAGACCACGACGCTCTGAAATATGACGGCTGGATTCGGCCGCATCGTGAGAAGGACTATGAATAGTCATGAAGATCACAAAGCTTGAAATCATCCCTATTTCGACACCTTTGCGCCGCCCCATTGTGATGGGTGGCGGAACTGTTACCGCTATTCACAGTATCATTCTTAAGATTCATACCGATGAAGGTCTTGTCGGCTTTTCCGATTCCGGCGACACCTCGTCGTGGTATCGCGGCGAGACTCAGGATTCCATGGCCGCCATGATCGGAGACTTCTTCGCGCCGCAAATCCTGCTCGGCGAGGACCCGACCAAGATCGAGAAGATCGTCGGCCGTATGGACATATTGGCCCGCGACAACAATCAGGCCAAGGCGACCGTCGACTTCGCCCTTCACGATCTGGTGGGGAAGATTCTGGAAACGCCGGTCTACAACCTGCTGGGCGGCAAGACCATCGACCGCGTCCCGCTTGGCCTGGTGCTGTCGGCGGGCAAGCCCGAGGTGCTGATTCCGGACTGCCTGGCCATTCTCAAGGAAGGCTATAGCTTCCTCAAGATCAAGACCGGCAATGCCACCCTCAAGGAGGACGTGGCCACCATCGCCGCAGTGCGCGAGGCCGTCGGATACGACGTCAATCTGTTCATCGACGTCAATGGGTTTTGGACCTACGATCAGGCGCTGAACACCATCCGCGCGCTGGAGAAGTTCAACCTCTCCATGATCGAGCAGCCCCTTCCCGCCTGGGATATCGAGGGCATGGCACGGCTGCGCGGCAAGGTCGCCACTCCGATCTATGCCGACGAATCGGCGCAGGAACTTCACCACCTCATGGACATCATCAACCGGCGCGCCGCCGATGGCCTGATGATCAAGACCCAGAAAGCCGGCGGCCTGATCAAGTCCAAGCGTTGGCTGACCATGGCGCGTCTGGCCAACATGCCGGTGATCTGCGGCTGCATGGTGGGCTCCGGCCTGGAAGCCAGCCCCGCGACCCACCTGCTGGTCGCGGACGACTGGATCGCCCGCTTCCCGCAGGAAAACGCCGGCCCGCTCCATATTCACGATGTTCTGAACAGCGGCTCGATCACCAACGATCTGGCCCTGAACGGCCCGCGCTTCGAGGGAGGCTTTCTCTATCCCAACGATGGTCCCGGCCTCGGCATCGACATCGACGAGGATCTGCTCCAGCGCCTGATCACACCGGGCAAGTCCATTCGCGTCATCACCGCCTGATCCCCGCCCCATGGCTGCGCAGGCGCGGCCATGGGCTCCCCCGGCATGCGGACTTTCCAAACCGACAGGTGAAACACACATGGCGACTTTTTCTTTGACCGGCGGCCTGAAGGGGTTACGCATCCTCGATGTCAGCCAAGCCTTGGCGGGGCCGTTCTGTACCCAGATGCTGGCCGACCACGGCGCCGACGTCGTCAAGGTCGAACCCCCCGAGGGTGAAATGGCGCGCCGCGTCGGCCCCTTCACCCAGGACGACGCCGTGCGAGCCTATGGCGGCATGTTTCAATGCTGCAACCGCAACAAGCGCGGTATCGTCCTGGACCTGAAGCATTCCGAGGGCCGCGAGGTCTTCCTGAAAATGGCCGAATCCGCCGATGCCGTGGTCGAGAACTTCCGCGTCGGGGTCATGGACCGGCTCGGTCTGGGATACGAGACCCTGGCCGAGCGTAATCCGCGCCTGGTCTACACCTCCATCCGCGGGTTCGGCGACCCGCGCGGCGGACGCAGCCCCTATGCCGACTGGCCCGCGGTCGACATCGTTTCCCAGGCCATGGGGGGGTTGATGGGCCTCACCGGTCCGGATGCCCATACACCGATCAAGGTCGGCGCCGGCCCCGGCGATGCCATCCCCGGCCTGTTCGCCGCCTACGCCACCATGGTGGCGCTGTGGGAAGCCCGCACCTCGGGCAAGGGGCAGTATGTCGATGTCGGCATGATCGACAGCGTCCTGGCCTTCTGCGAGCCGGTCACCAACATCTACTCCTATCTGGACAAGGTTCCCGGACCGGTCGGCAACCGCAACCCCGAGATCAGCCCCATGGGCGCGGTCCGCGCCAAGGACGGCTGGGTCGCCATCGCGGTGCCGCCCGGACGGATCTGGGAGATATTCTGCCAAGCCATCGGGCGGCCCGAGTTGATCAAGGACCCCCGTTTCGCCACCGAGCGCGCCCGGGTCGAAAACACCGACGAGGTCTATGCCGTCGTCGAGGATTTCACCTTGCGCCACACCAAGGCAGAGCTTTCCGCCATCCTGGGCGGCAAGGTCCCATTCGGACCGGTCTACGACGCGGCCGACATCTTCGCCGATCCCCATTACCGGATTCGCGACATGCTGCCCCAGGTCGAACAGCCCGGCTCGGCTCGGCGGGTCACCGTTCCCGGCGTCCCCCCCAAGTTGACCCGGACTCCCGGCGGCGTCCATGTACGGGCGCCCCTGCTGGGAGAACATACCGACGAGGTTCTGGCCGCGTTGGGGTTCGGCGAGGAACAGCTCACCCAATTGCGCAAGTCGGGAGCCATTGCCTGATTTGCGCATCCCGGGGGACCGGTGTCGCTCCTCTCTTCGCCGGTCCCCCGCAAGGCCTAGTTTCAGGGAGAATCACATGATGACCGAGGGCAAGGGACCACTGGCCGGCGTCCGGGTGGTAGAATTCGCGGGTATCGGGCCCTGTCCGTTTTCCGGCATGCTGCTGGCCCAGATGGGGGCGGAGGTCTTGCGGATCGAGCGGGCGGGGCACGCCGATTACCTCCCCATTCCGCCGCAGTTCGACTTTCTCAATACCGGCAAGACCCGGCTGGCGGTCGATCTGAAAAGTCCCGAGGGACTGGCGCGTCTGATGGACATCATCGCCACCGCCGAAATCGTGATCGAGGGCTATCGTCCCGGCGTCATGGAACGTCTCGGACTCGGTCCCAAGGACTGTCATGCCCGCAATCCCCGCCTAGTCTACGGCCGGGTGACCGGCTGGGGCCAAGACGGCCCCTATGCCGCCGAGGCCGGGCACGACATCAACTACATCGCCATCACCGGCGCCCTTCATGCCATCGGCCCGGCCGGCGGCCCCCCGGTACCGCCCCTCAATCTGGTCGGCGATTTCGGCGGTGGCGTCTATCTCTGCTTCGGCGTCGCCGCCGCCCTGGTATCGGCGCGTTCCACCGGCAGGGGGCAGGTGGTGGAAACCGCCATGGTGGATGCGGCCGCCCACCTGATGACCTTTCTCTATGGCCTGCGTCAGGCGGGACTATGGTCGCTGGATCGTGGCGATAACGAGGCCGATGGCGGCTTCCCGTTCTATGGCGTCTATCGGGCCGGCGATGGCGGCTGGCTGGCGGTCGCCGCCGCCGAGATGAAGTTCCGTCTGGCGCTGATCGACGGTCTCGGCCTCGACCGCGATCTGGCCAAGCGGGCAGCGTCCCGCCAGGCCTGGCCGGACATTCGCGGCCAGTTGGCCGGAGCCTTCGCCACCAGATCGCGCGACGAGTGGTGTGATCTGCTGGCGGGAACCGACGCCTGCGTCTCGCCCGTCCTGAACATGGACGAGGCTCCGAGCAATCCCCACGCCGTGGTCAGGGGCTTGTTCACCACGGATAACGGCGTCGTTCGTCCCGCGCCGGCTCCACGATTTTCCGAAGGCAGCAGCGCACCGTCCTTTGCCGAACCGGGTGCTCTGCTGGAACGGTGGGGGTGCCCCTGAAACCTCACCGGGGCGGCCTGGAGGGGTCTCCAGGTCGCCCGACGGTCACGTCGTCCGGTACCGGGACAGCAAGGCCGGCAGGGTGCCCTTGGCGACCTTGCCAATGGCCGTCCGCGGCAGTTCATCCAGGACCAGAAGATGGCGGGGAATTTTATAGCGGGCAATCTGCCCGTCGCAGTAATCCTGAATCGTCTCAAGGCTTACCGTCGCGCCGGAAACCGGGACGACCGCCGCGCAGACCACCTCGCCGAACTTGGCATCCTTCATTCCGAAGACGGCCACCTCGGATATCTGGGGATGGGAGACGATCACCTTTTCCACTTCCATGGGAAAGATGTTCTCGCCACCCGAGATGATCATGAAATTCTTGCGCTCGACGATGGTGAAGAAGCCATCTTCTTCCTGGCGGGCCATGTCTCCCGTATAAATCCATCCGTCCCGGATGGCATCTCCGGTCGCCCTTTCGTCGTTCCAGTAGCCGATCATTCCGCTGGTTTCCACAGCGACGACGATTTCGCCGACCGCCCCGACGGGCACGTCGTTGCCTCCCATGTCGATGATGCGGCTAAGGGTATTGAAGACCGGCCGCCCGGTCATTCCCGGATGGTACCGGTGTTGCTCGGGCCGCAAGCACGAAATCAAGCCGGCATCGGTCGTTCCATATCCCTGGAAGAAGTCGGCCTTGAAGACCGTACAGGCTTCGGCCAGCAGTTCCGGAGCAATGGGCATGGCGCCGTAGTGAATCTTGCGCAAGGTCCCCAGATCGTATTTCCCCGATTTGGCAACCGGGGTCACCATGGCCAACATGGTCGGAACCCAGTGCGTCAGAGTGACGCCATGCCGGACGACATCCGACAGAATCCGGTCGGCATCGAAGCTTCCGCGATAGCAGACCACCGTGGCCCCAACCATGAGGGCGGGGTTGAGGACGGAGGCAAACCCTCCATTGTGAAACAGGGGTACCGCCAGCTGCAGAACATCCGGCTCCCGAACCTCCATCTCGATGGCGATAGCCAGGAAAATGCGCAAGTATTTCTCATGCGACACCATCACACCCTTGGGCGCCCCGGTGGTACCACTAGTGTACATGATGGCCGCCGCCGTGGCCGGATCGACCATGGGAAGGGAAAGCGCGCAATCCGATGCGGCGATATAATCCTCAAGGTTCGCCGGGCCGTCGGGACCGGAGCGGCCAGAGCGGATCAGGATGATATCCGGCGGATTGGCCATGCCAGCCACGGCATCGCCGAGGACAGGCAGGAACTCCGGTTCCACGAACAGAACCCCGGCCCCGCAATGGGTCAATACACCGACAATTTCCGCTCCGACAAAGCGGGTATTGATGGGAACGAGGATCCCGCCGGCCTTGGCGACACCTTGCGCGATAATCACGAATTCGGGGGAGTTCAGCGAAAGAATGGCGATCCGCCCTCCCGCCCCCCGCCCGTCCGCGATCAACGACCGGGCCAAACCGGTCGAGAAGGCGTCGAGATCCTGAAAGGTCAGGGCTTCATCCCCCATCCTTACCGCGATCTTCCCCGGGCAACGGCGAGCATTCAGCCGCGAGAAGTCTCCAAGCGTCCTCATGAGCTGAACCCTCCCAAGAGCATTTTTTCAATTTATTAAAAAGTAACCGGAGACTCCATAGCAACAAATCATCATATACACAGAAATACATAGCTATAGTTTTGACGACCTCACGCCAAGCAGCCTGTATTTGTACAAAATATATCCGCCAATCACTTCATCTATTGAACGGCCGAGTACCTTGGGCGGCCGAGAACAAAAACAAGAACTCCCAACCCATGGATCAGAGTCATCAACCCCACCAGGGCGGCCGGAGAAATTCCCACGACCGTCCCCGCCAAATTGGACGCGACCGCGGCGGCACACATCTGAAGGAACCCTCCCAAGGCCGATGCCGTTCCGCTCAGGTGGCGCGCCTCCGACATGGCGATGGAAATGCCGCTGGCAATGCCCAGACCATGCCCGAAGGACACCAGCAGCATCGGGGCGAACAGGTTGAATGCCGAAAGCGGCAGCAAGACGACAAGCCCCAACAGGATACAAAGCCCGATGGCGGTCCCACCGCCGCCCAACAGCAACGTCTTGGTCGGACCCAGCCGGGTGCTGACCTTGCGGGCCACCGCGTTGCCCAGAACGAATCCGGCGGGAGCCACCATTGCCATCGCCCCGTACTCCCCCGACGTCCGATGCATGGTGTTGACGACAATATAGGGAGCCCCCGCCATGAAGGCGAAATAGCTGCTGGGAATGAGCGCCGTCGCAATGGAGACCGGCAGGAACTTACCGCTTCGCAGAACCTCACCGTAGGAGGACAGCAGCGAGCCCAATGACGGCTTCAGTCGCCGGAAATGGGTCTCCCGCAATCCGATGACGCACGAGACCATCAGGCCTAGCGACGCGAGGCCCAGAAGCAAGAAGACATAGCGCCAGCCGAACCACTCGCTGATATAGCCGCCAATGGTCGGAGCCACCATCGGGGCCGTGGCCGACACCATGACCACCGTGGACAGGGCGGCTGCGAATTTCTCGTTGGGAAATACATCCTGGATAATGGCCCGCGACATCACCATTCCCACGCATCCGCCGAATGCCTGGGTGAAGCGCGAGAATATGAGGAAATAGATCGATTCGGAAAAGAGGCAGGAGAAGCTGGAAAGGCAATACAGCAAGATACCGCCGAGAACGACGATCCGACGACCAAAGATATCCGACAACGGACCATACAATAATTGCCCGATTGAAACGCCGACGAAGTACAGCGTCAGCGCCCACTGGACCACATCCCGTCCGACCGAGAATTCATCTGCGATCACCGGAAGTGCCGGAACGAAAAGATTGACGGCCAGGGGACCGGCCGCGGCGATTCCGGCCAGGATGAAAATATGGGGACGCTTGGCGCTGTCGACGGTCACACGGTATCCAATCAAGAAAACGATCCGGAGATGGAAAGAGGGGAGCATCATTGCCCCCACTCCCCGCTCAGGCGACCAAGGCCCCGCCTTCGTCGTATTGGGAGGCGGAAACGAACCGCTCGAGATGATGATCGGCGTCCCCGTACAGGCTGGACAGCACCAGCAAGCGCTTGAAATAGCGCCCGGCGCCATATTCGTCGGTCATCCCCATGGCACCGTGCAGCTGGATGGCCTGCTGGCCAATATAGCGGCCTGACCGGCAAACCTGCACCTTGGCGGCGGAGATAATGCGCCGACGTTCCTGCGCATTGTCCAAGTCGGCAGCGATCGCCGCTCCGGCGGCGATGGAACGGGCCAATTCCAGCGCCACACGCATATCGACGACGCGGTGCTGCAAGGCCTGGAATTTGCCGATGGGCACCCCGAATTGCCGGCGAGTCTGCAGATATTCCACCGTCATATCAAACACCGCCGACATGGCTCCCACCGCTTCACCGGCCAGGGCCGCGACACCGAATTCCTCCGCCCGTCGGGCGATGGCTCCGCCCCGCCCCAAGGTACCGAGCGCCGCCGTCTTGTCCACCCGCACACCGTCCAGAACGATCTCAGCCGCTTCGCGGCCGTCGACGGTAAGGACGGGACGCCGCGTCACCCCGGGAAGGTCGCCGGGTACCAGGAAGACACCGATACCGTCCTCGTCACCGACCTCTCCGGAGAGGCGTGCCGTCACCAGCAGCAAGTTGGCCGCGGCACCGGACAAGACCACCGCCTTGCGGCCGTCGAGAACGAAGCCATCCTTCGATGGCACCGCCGTGGTCGCGACCCGGGACAGGCTGTATCGCGACTTGGGCTCACCGAAGGCCGGAACGACGATCAGCGATCCATCCGCCACGCGGGGCAACAGATAGGCCTTTTGTTCCTCGCTGCAGTGATCGGCCAGCAATCGCCCCGCGACCACCACCACCGGGACATAGGGATCGGCCAACAAGTGCCGGCCCATCTCCTCGGCAACGATCATGGTTTCCACACCGCCGCCGCCGAAACCGCCGAAATCCTCGTCGAACGGCAGCCCAAGGAGGCCCATGTCGGCGTAGCGCCCCCATCGGTCGGCCGCCGTCACCGTCTTCTTGTCCATGGCAGCGCGAAGATCGGCACTGAACCGCGCGACGCTGCCTTTCAGGATCGCCTGCTCCTCGTTAAGAATGAAATCCATGGGAATACCTCACAATCCAAGAATGGATTTGGCCAGGACGTTGCGCTGGATCTCGTTCGCGCCGCCGTAGATCGAAATCTTCCGCGAATCGAGATAGTTGGATGCCAGAGTCGCAGCGTAGTCGGGGCCAACCGGCTCGTCGTGCCCCCAGCCGCTGCGCACCACGTCGTTGTCGTAGGGAATAATGTAGGGGCCGACCACTTCGCTCAGCATTTCGAAGATCTCCTGGCGAAGCTCGGTTCCCTTGATCTTCAGCAGCGAGGATTCGACACCCGGCCCCTTCCCTTCGCCCTCCTGCAACAGGCGAATACTGGTGTATTCAAGGGCCAGCAGCTCGATTTCCAGCGTGGCGATCCGGTCCCGGAAACGGGGTTTCTCGATCAGCGGCCGTCCGTCCGATGTTTCGCTGGCCGCCAGCCGCTTGAGCCGGTTCAACTGCCGCTTGGCCAGCCCGATTCCAGCGATGCCGTGGCGCTCGAACCCCAGCAGGAACTTGGCATAGCTCCAACCCTTGCCGTCCTCGCCGACCAGATTGGCCACCGGGACCCGGACATTGTCGAAGAAGCACTGATAAAGCTCCTGGCCGCCGTCGATGGTCTTGATGTGATGGATGGACAGGCCGGGACTCTTCATGTCGATCAGCATCATGGAGATACCTTCCTGCGGCTTGACGTCCGGCTTGGTGCGAACCAGTGCGAACATCATCTCGGCGTAATGGGCCTGGGTCTGCCAAATCTTGGTGCCGTTGACCACGTAGGCGTCGCCGTCGAGGACGGCGCGGGTGGCCAGGGACGCCAAGTCCGAGCCGGAACCGGGCTCGCTGAACCCCTGGGCCCACCACAAATCCCCTTGGCGCATGGCCGGCAGGTATTTGCGCTTTTGCTCCTCCGTACCGAACGCGATCAGCACCGGGCCGATCATGTTGATGCCGGCGGTCACTGGAGGAGCGGCGCCCAGGGCGACCTCCTCCTCAAAGATATAGCGCTGCAGGGCCGTCCAGCCTGTCCCGCCATGTTCCTTGGGCCAGCCGGGGGTGATCCATCCCTTGGCGTGCAGGGCGCGATACCATTGGACGTAGTCCGCCTTGTCCAGACGCCGGCCCTCCTCGACGCGGCGGCGGGTCTCCGGGGACAGCTTTTCCCGGATGAACGCACGAACCTCGTCTCGAAAGATCTCCATCTCCGCCGAGAATGCGAATTTCATTCAGCCTCTCCTGCTCTACTTCGCTCTCCTCGGGAGAGCGGCTAGTGTATTTCCGATTGGGAGACGATCAGGACGTCCAGCGCCTGAACGCCTTGGCCGGCCGGATAGGCGACCAGGGGATTGATATCGAGTTCCCGCACCTCGGGCGCCGCCAGGATCAGTTGGCCCAGCCGGACCACGGTCCTGGCCACCGCTTCCACATCCACGGCAGGAGCTCCGCGCACGCCCTCCAGCATCGCGGCGCCCTTCAACGCCTTCAGCGCGGACAGCACCCCGGCTTCGTCGCAATTGGCGGGCAGGAAGACGACGTCCTTCAGAACCTCGATCCAGATACCGCCGAGGCCGATCATCAGCACCGGCCCCCATTGCTCGTCGCGCCGGGCGCCCACCACCAGCTCCAGGCCGCGTTCACCCATTTTCTCCACCAGGATGCCGTCCAGCACCAGGCCGGGGCAGGTCCGGACAAGATCGGCCGTCATCTTGTCCCAGGCCACGCGCAGCGCCGCCGGATCATGAATGCCGATGATGACGCCGCCAGCGTCGCTCTTGTGGGGCAGGTCGGCCGATTGGGCCTTTAGTACGACCGGATAGCCGATGCTGCAGGCGACGGCCAGGGCGTTATCGATATTCTTGGCCAGGGCACCGGCGGGGATCGGCACGCCAGTCTGGGCCAGCCACGACTTGCCCAGATATTCGGGAAGGAGGCCGGGCCGAGGCAAGGGGCGGACCGCCCCCAGGGCGACGGTCATCACCCGGCCCGCGTGTTTCAGCAACATCCCGTATCTGGTCATGTGGCCGATGGCCGCCAGGGCGCGGCTGGCCGAGCGGAAGAACGGAACCCCGGCCTCCCGCGTGATATCATAGGCATCCTCGGGCAGGGGCGAGTCTCCGCCCAGCATGAGAACGACCACCGGCGTATCCACACCCCGGGCGGCGGTACAAACGGCGGCCAATTTCGCCTTGACCACATGGGGCGCTCCCATGAGCAAGCACACCAGAATACTGCCCACGCCGGGGTCCGCGCTCATGGCGCGGATGGAACCGCCGTACATCCCGCTCATGTCGCGCATGACTTGAGCGGTGAGGTCGAGCGGATTGCTGAGATCGGCGAATTCCGGCATGACCTCGGCCAGGGCGTCCACCGTGGCCTTGGAAAGGTTGGGGATATCCACCCCAGCCGTCTCGCAGAAATCCAGGGACAGCCCCTTGAACGCCCCGGAATCGGTGATGATCGCCAATCCCTTGGTCGGGCGCTGGGAATAGGCGGTGAGGAGTTCGGCGGTATCGATGACCTGCTCGATGTCGTCGACAACCAGGACTGCCTCGCCGGTAACCAGGGTCCGCATGGTGGTGAAATCCGACGCCATGGCGCCGGTATGGGATCGGGCTGCCTCGCGCGAGCGCTCGCTTCGGCCGGAATGCAGCAGGATGATCGGCTTGCCCAGCGCCCTCGCCCGACCGGCCAGCTCAAGGAACCGCCGGGGCTGGCGCAATTGCTCGGCGAACATGGCGATGGTACGGATGTGGGGATCATCCACTATCTCTTCCAGGAAATCCTCGATACAGACCACCGCTTCGTTGCCGGTAGAAACGGCATAGGACAGCGGAATTCCGCGAGCCTCCGCCGCTTCCATCAGACATCCCATCATTCCGCCGCTTTGCGAAAGAACCGCCAAGCCAGGCCTGTGATTGGCCGGGTTGGGACGTACCGGCCCGGAGGTCAGCGGAATGCCGTCGACGAAATTGACCAGGCCGTAACAATTGGGTCCCAGCAGGGCGAGTCCCGCGTCACGGGCCACCTCGGTCATGACCTGCTGCTGCCGGATGCCTTCCTTTCCGGTTTCGGAAAAGCCGGAGGTAAAGACCACGGCAGCCCCCACTCCGCGCCGGGCGCAGGCCTGCACGGCCTCGACCGTGGCCGCCTGGGGAATGGCGAGCATCACCACATCGACTCCCGGCGGAAGATCATCCACGGACCGCACGCATGGCCGCCCGTTGATCTCGCTCCGCTTGGGATTGACCAGATGAATCCGGCCGCCATAGCCGAATCGCTCGAGAGCGCCGAGCGCCCTGGCCCCAATGGTTCCCTGGTCCTCGGAGACGCCAACGATCGCGATGGATTGCGGCCGCAGGAGCCGCCCGACCGGCACCCCGCGGCGCGGAGAGGAAGCTGCGCTCATGGCTGCTCAGTCCTCCCGGCGATAGGTGCCGAGACCGGGACGATAGGACTTCTCGTCCAGGAACTGGCTGATCCCTTTCTTCATGCCTCGCTCGGGATCGAACAGGGTGGCCTGGGCGGCCTTGGCGCTGAGATAATCCTCGGCGCATTCCCATGACATTTCGGCGGAATGCTTGTAGGCCAGCTTGGCGGCATTGAGGACCACCGGGTTCTTTTCCATCAAGGACCGGGCCAGCCCCCGTACCCGCTCGCGCAGCTTGTCGGCGGGAACCGCCTCGTTGACCAGCCCCATCTGCGCCGCCTTGCGGCCGTCGAAGGGCTCGCCGGTCATGATATAATAAAGGCAGTCCGCCTGGTTCATCTTGGCGGCGACGCAACGGGTGACGTTGCCACCGGGGATGATGCCCCAATTGACCTCGGACAGGCCGAACTGGGCATCCTCGGCAGCGATGGACAGATCGCACGATACCAGGGGAACGAACGCGCCACCGAACAGCCAGCCGTTGACCATGGCGATGGTCGGCTTCAGGAAATACATCAGCTTATTGCGCTGCCAATAGAAGGCGGTCTGGCGGATACGCATGGTCTCATGGGGGGGCTTGCCCTCGACGTCACGGAAATACTCCTTGAGATCCATGCCGGCGGACCAGGAGTCACCGGCGCCGGTAAGCACCAGAACCTTGCAGCGCTCGTCGATCTCCAGAGCCTGAAGCACGTCCAGCATCTCGTCGTTGAGCGCCGGGCTCATGGCATTACGCTTCTCGGGCCGATTGAAATAAACCCAGGCGATCCCATCCTCGAACTCGACCTTGACGTTCTTGCCACCAGGAACCGGGGCCTGATCACCGGCATTCTTATGCTTGCTCATATGTATCCTCCAGCAGACTTAATATTGCACATTGCCTTATGGACATGCAGGCAGACCAAATATTTCCAGGCCATGACTGCACCGTGCTTTGTTGTCTTATTATGTTAGGGACGAGGCGCGAGAGCTCGCAACACGTCTACTGGCTACCTATGAAGTAGCTGAATACCTACAGCTCGAAGCCGAATCCCCATTGCCGGAGCGACCAAACCGCCACGGCCGGTATCTTTGGTGCTGTTCCCGGATAAAAAGGGGCCAGGACATGCCTGGCCCCCAAGTCGAGGCTCATCTGGGAGACATTCAGGCCCGGATGGAGGTACCGGAACCGTCACCCCGCCGGGAGCCCGCCGGCGGATCGGGAGAAATAGCTAGAGCCGGATGCTCTGAGGGCGAATCACATCGCGATTCGTCCAAAAAGCCGAATCCGTCTCTGATCAATACGCTAGAGAGTGAGAAGCACGTCGAATTCAGGCAAGACCTTGAAGAGATCCGCGACGAGGCCGTAATCGGCGACCTGGAAGATGGGTGCCTCTTCGTCCTTGTTGATGGCGACGATGACCTTGGAATCCTTCATGCCGGCCAGGTGCTG
>JAVBXM010000225.1 GCA_030824585.1 Phaeospirillum sp.
GAAGGCCCCCGACCCCGATACGGTCGGCGCCCTCGACGAGGCCCAGGGCGGCCTTGGCATGGGCATGTGGCACGGCACTCCGGCGGCCACCGTGCGCAAGATGCTGCCGGCCCTGCCCGCCGCCGCCGGCTCGCGGGCGGTTCACGCCCTGACCCGCCGCCTGCTGCTGTCGGCGGCCAAGGCGCCCGAGGGCAATCGCGGCCAGACTCCCTCGCTGCTGGAATTGCGGGCCGAGCGCCTGTTCGCCATGGGCGAGATCGACGGCCTGGCCACCCTGCTCAAGGCGGCGCCCGCTTCCCTGGCTTCGCCGGGCCTGTCGCGGCTCAAGGTGGATACCTGGCTGCTGGCCGACGATGCCAAGGCCGCCTGCGCCGAGGCCGCCATCATGGCCCAGACGGCGGCGCCCGATCCCCGCCTGGCGGTGTTCTGCCAGATTTCCGCCGGCAAGGCCCTGGAAGCCGGCATGGCCATCGACATGATGCGCGAGCGCAAGGACGCCGACCACGCCTTCATCGCCGCCGCCGAGGCCATGGCCGGCACCCCGCCCGGCAAGGTGGACAAGCTGCCCAATCCCACGCCGCTGCATCTGGCCGCCTTCAAGGCCGCCAAGCTGCCGCTGCCCGCCGATACCGTCGCCAATGCCCCGCCGGCCATGCTGCGCGCCATCGCCGACAACCCCGGCATGGCCGCCGACCTGCGGATCGCCGCCGCCGAGCGGGCCGAGGCGCTGGGCATTCTCGACGCCGATGCCGTGCGCAAGCTGATGGCGGCGGTGACCTTCACCCCGGCCGAACAGCAGGCGGCGGGGACCCAGGGCGACAAGACGCCCAAGGGCCGCGCCCTGTGGCTGCGCGCCGTCGGCGCCGAGGCGGTTCCCAGCGTGCGCGCCGAACTGATCGCCCGCATCCTGCTGGCGGCGGCGGAGCGCCATGCCTTTTCCGCCACCGCGCGGCTTTACGCCCCGCTGATCGCCGAGTTGAAGCCGGCGCCGGACCTGGCCACCGCTTCGCCCATGCTGGCCCGCGCCCTGTACGCGGCGGGCCGCCCCGAGGCGGCCGGCCACTGGCTGACCCTGGCCAAGACCGACCCGGCCGCCGCCAAGCTGGCCGCCGGCCTGTGGCCGCTGGCCCGCCTCGGCCGCGTCGGTCTCGACACCAGCCCGGCCGATTCCTTTGCCGGCTGGCTGGAAAGCTCCCAGTTGAACGAGCGCCGCACCGTGGTGACCTTGGCCATGCTGCAGGCGGTGGGCGAGGCCGTCCCCGCCTCCGCCTGGCTGGCCCATGCCACCGGCACCGCCACCGGCCCCGGCCCCAAGCCGGCGGTGAAGGCCCTGCTGCGCGCCGCCGCCGAAGGAACGCGCCGGGCCGAGACGGTATTGCTGTCGGCGGTCGCCCTGGGCGAGGCCGGGCTGGACGGCGTCGATCCCGATACCCTGAACCGGGTGGTGGTGTTCCTGCGTCAGGCCGGGTTCGAGCGCGACGCCCGCGACCTGGCCATCGAAGCGGTGCTGGCCAACGGCGGATGAGCGCCCCCGTGGACCGGCATACCGAGTCCTTTCTCGAGATGATGCAGGTCGAACGGGGCGCCAGCCCCAACACGCTGGATGCCTATGGCCGCGATCTGGCCGACTTCTCCGACTTCCTGGCCGGGCGCGGCCTGCGCCCGCTGAACGCCGACGACCGGGCGGTCGCCGCCTATATCGCCCGTCAGGCGGAGATCGGCATGGCGGCCCGCACCCAGGCGCGGCGCCTGTCCTGCCTGAGGCAATTCTACGGCTTCGCCTTCGCCGAGCGCCTGCGCCCCGACGACCCCACCGCCAACATCGACGCGCCGCGCCTGGGCCGGCCGCTGCCCAAATACCTGCGCAAGGAGGAGGTGAACGCCCTGCTGGACGCCGCCCGCCTGCTGGAGGGATCGGAGGGCATCTTGATGACGGCGCTGCTGGAGACCCTCTACGCCGCCGGGCTGCGCGTTTCGGAACTGGTGTCGCTGCCGCTGTCCACCGTGGCCCGCGATCCGTCGGTGCTGGTGGTGCGCGGCAAGGGTTCCAAGGAGCGCATGGTGCCGCTGTCCGACCCGGCCCGCGCCGCCCTGGCCGCCTGGAAGACCGAACGGGCCGCCCTGTTGCCCAAATCCAAGCCGTCGCGCTGGCTGTTCCCGTCCTCCGGCGCCTCGGGCCATCTCACCCGCTCGGGTTTCGCCAGGATGCTGGCCCGCGCCGCGATCAAGGCCGGCCTCGATCCCGCCAAGGTGTCGCCGCACGTGCTGCGCCACTCCTTCGCCAGCCACCTGCTGGCCGGCGGCGCCGATCTCAGGAGCGTGCAGGAGATGCTGGGCCACGCCGATATCGCCACCACCGAAATCTACACCCACCTGATCGACGACGAGGCCGGCCGGCTGGTGCGCGCCCACCATCCGCTGGCGGGAAAGCCCTTGCGGAAGGAATAAGCCCCCGGCTGGCGCCTATGCCTTGGCGCATATGCACTTATTTGTTGCAAAATACCTGATCTTCCGATAAGCATAAACACTTATTCCCGTTTCGTTCCGTTGACAGCCCCGTCTCCACCCGCCAATTCTGTAAGCGTCCAAGGGGATTTCGCCTTGATTCTCAAGGCGTCTGCATCAGCCGCTCGGGTTGGGGAGAGCATAGAGCATGACGGACGACGAGTTCACGGAAACGTTGCGGAGGCTGGGTCTGTCCCAAGCCGCCCTGGCCCGGCTGCTCGACGACCTCGGCGAGCAGCAGCCCGCCCCCACCACGGTGTGGCGCTGGGCCGACGGCCGTTCGCGGGTTCCCATCGGGGTCGGCGCCCTGCTGCGTCTGCTGGAACAACTGCCCGCCGACCTGCGCAATCAGGTCACCCGCAAGGCCCTGCGGGCCTGACAGCAAAAAGGGCCGCCCAAGGGCGGCCCTGATCGTTTCCCAATGGCCGGGATGCCCTCAGGCCGCCTTGTCGCCGCCGGCCTGCGACGCCTTGCCGTAGCGCTTCATGTAAAGCGGCAGGATCGCCTCGGCCGAGGTGGGGGCGATGCCCAACTCGCCCAGGCCCGGCTTGCCGCCGCGCACCACGTTGTCCACCTTCATCATCCGCACCTGATCCTTGGTCAGCAGCGGCGACGGCAGCATCTGCAGGAAGGTGGCCTGCAGCATACCCAGGCCGAACGGCAGCGGCACCAGGGTGCGCCGACGGCCGGTGGAGGTCATCACCAGTTCCATGATCTCCTTCATGGAATAGCGGCGCGGCCCGCCCAGTTCGAAGGTCTTGCCGGCATGGCGGGAATCGTCGAGCATCTGGACGACGGCCTGGGCCACGTCGGAGACGCTGACCGGCTGGAAGATGGGGCCGCCCGAACCGAACAGGTCGATGGAGCAGCCGTTCTCGCCGCATACCGGCTTGAAGCCGTCGCCGGTGAATACCGGCAGCACCGGCGACACCATGGCCAGCTTGCCGAAGCGGTTGAAGAAGTCGTCATCGGGGCCGAACACCACCGAGGGGCGCACGATGCAGGCGCCGGGGAAGGCGGCCAGCACCGCCTCCTCGCCCGCGGCCTTGGAGCGGGCATAGGCGGCCTCGGAATTCTTGTCGGCGCCCAGGGCGGACATGTGGACCAGACGGGAAACACCGGCCGCCTTGGCCGCCGCCGCCACGTTGGCGGCCCCCTTCACATGGATGGCGTCGAAGGTGGCCCGGCCGCTCTCATAAAGAATGCCCACCAGATTGACCACCGCGTCGACGCCGGCCACCGCCATGGCCACCGACTTGGGGTCGGTGATGTCGGCGCGCAGCGGCGTCACCTGGCCCACGTCGCCCATGGGCTTCAAGAACTCGGCGGCGATGGGGTCGCGTACCGCGGCGCGCACCACCCAGCCCTGGGCGGCGAGGCGCTTGACCACGTTCCTGCCGATGAAGCCCGATCCCCCGAAAACCGTGACTACGCGCCGAGCCATGCCGTCCCTCCGTTTGCCCGGCGGCGCCTCGCGCCGCCTCGTCCTTATTTGGGTCGGAAGCTAGCCCATAAGCCGCCCGGGTGTAAAGGGCGGGGGACCGAAACCAAAAAAGCGGAACGCCGCGAAAAAACATCGTTGACACCGCCCTCCGCCTCGAATATTTCTTCGCGCCTCGGACGGCTGAGGCGGTTCGGGAGCTACCTGCCCAGGTGGCGGAATTGGTAGACGCGCACGGTTCAGGTCCGTGTGGCAGTGATGTCGTGGAAGTTCGAGTCTTCTCCTGGGCACCATCTCTACAACCGCGGCGCGGTCTAGCTGATGGACACATCGGACGCGGAGCCGCCCTTTCCCAACCGGGGAAATGAAGGAGCGGCTCCGTGACCGTTTTCTACCACAAGAACGATCTTCCGGACGGCCTCGACCTCGGCAAGATTGTCGCCATCGATTCCGAGACCATGGGCCTCAACCTGCAGCGCGACCGCCTGTGCGTGGTACAGTTGTCGGCCGGCGACGGCGACGCCCACGTGGTCCACTATCCCAAGCCCGAGTGGAGCTCTCCCAATCTGGTGCGGATGCTGTCCGACACCTCGGTGACCAAGCTGTTCCACTTCGCCCGCTTCGACGTGGCCATGCTGCGGCGCCATCTGGGCGTGCGCTGCAATCCGGTATTCTGCACCAAGATCGCCTCCAAGCTGACCCGGACCAACACCGAGGGCCACAGCCTCAAGGCGCTGTGCAAGGAATTCCTCAACGTCGACCTCTCCAAGCTGCAGCAGAGCTCGGATTGGGGCGCCCCCGAGCTGAACGCCGACCAGTTGGCCTATGCCGCGTCGGACGTATTGTACCTGCACCAGCTCAAGGACCGCCTGGACGCCCTGCTGGACCGCGAGGGCCGCCGCGCCCTGGCCGAGGCCTGCTTCGCCTTCCTGCCCGACCGCGCCGACCTGGACCTGGCCGGCTGGGACGCCGAGGACATCTTCTCGCACTAGCCAGCCGCGGGCTGTCACGATTTTTCCTGGAATGCACGAAACGGACCAACCGGACTCGTTTTGCCTTTCCGTCCCACCACCGTTGCGTATAGTTATGCACCCTCGCCGCCCTGGGCGGGGAACGGACCAGCCTGACCGGACCCATTGATGACCGCCGATTCCGACGCCCTTGCCATCGCCCGCCGCGTTCTCGCCACCGAGGCCCGCGCGCTGGACTCCCTGGCGGCAAACCTGGACGGCCCCTTTCTCAAGGCCGTGACCCTGATCGAAGGCGCTCCCGGCCGGGTCATCGTCACCGGCATGGGCAAGAGCGGCCACGTGGCGCGCAAGATCGCCGCCACCATGGCGTCCACCGGCTGCCCCGCCTTCTACGTCCACCCGGCCGAGGCCAGCCACGGCGACCTGGGCATGGTCACCCGCGACGACGCGGTGGTCGCGCTATCCAATTCGGGCGAGACGCCGGAACTGGGCGACATCATCGCCTATACCCGGCGCTTCGAGATCGGGCTGATCGGCATCACGTCGCGCGACGGCTCGACCCTGGCCACCGCCTCCGACGTCGCCCTGGTGCTGCCGCCCAATCCCGAGGCCTGCCCCATGGGGCTGGCGCCCACCACGTCCACCACCATGATGCTGGCCCTGGGCGACGCCCTGGCCGTCACCTTGCTGGAGCGCAAGGGCTTCACCGCCGCCGACTTCAAGGTCTTCCATCCCGGCGGCCAGTTGGGCCAGCGCCTGCTCAAGGTCTCCGACCTGATGCATGGCGGCGAGGGCCTGCCCCTGGTCGGCGCCGAGACGGCCATGGCCGATGTGCTGCTGGTGATGACCGCCAAGAGCCTGGGCTGCGCCGGCGTGGTGGATTCCCAGGGCAAACTGGCCGGCATCCTGACCGACGGCGACCTGCGCCGCCACATGAGCCCGGACCTGATCAGCCGGACGGCGGCCCAGGTGATGACCGCCTCGCCCCGCACCGTGCCGCCCAACCTGCTGGCCGCCGAGGCGCTGCGCCAGATGAACGCGCGCTCCATCACCAGCCTGTTCGTGGTGGAAAGCGACGGGCGCCCGGTGGGCGTGCTGCATGTCCACGACTGCCTGCGAGCCGGCCTGGCATGAGCGTGCGCGCCGATACCGAGTCTCCGCAACGGTCTCCGGCCGAGCGCCCCCCGGCCAAGCGGCGGCCTCGGGGGCCGCGCCGCGGTCCCTTCACCGATCATTCCCATTTCGTCTCGGCCATGAAGATCGCCCTGCCCGCCCTGGCCGCGCTGCTGCTGGGCCTGGTGGTGGTGTGGCCCAAGCTGTCGCGCCTGGACAGCGGCTTCAAGCTGGGCTTCGCCAACCTGTCGCCCAAGGCCGTCGACACCCTGGTGATGAAGAACGCCCGCTATTTCGGCATCGACGAGTCCAACCGCCCCTTCGCGGTCACCGCCGACACCGCCACCCAGGAGCCGGGCAATCAGGACCTGATCCATCTGGTCAATCCCAAGGCCGACTTCACCTCGAATTCGGGGGCCAATATCGTGGTGGACGCCGTGGCCGGCATCTATCACCAGTCCACCAAGGTGCTGGACCTGTCGGGCGGCGTGAACCTCTATCACGATACCGGCTACGAGATTCACACCCCCACCGCCACCATGGAGCTTGCCAGCAATTCGGCGCGGGGTTTTGATCCGGTGGAGGGCCACGGCCCCCAGGGCGCCATCCGCTCCACCGGGTTCGAGATCACCGGCAAGCACCACGACATCACCTTCACCGGCAAGTCGCAGTTGAACCTGCGCGCCGTAAGCCACAAGGCCCAGGACAAGGGCCGGAGCAAGGGAGCCAAGACGCGATGAAGCCGCCCGCTCTGATACCGCTGGCCGCCGCCGTTCTGGGAGCCGCCCTGGCGGCGGCCCTGCCGTCCGCCGCCCTGGCCCAGGGCTTCGAGATGAGCAAGTCCGGCGACCAGCAGATCCAGGTCTACGCCGACAACGGCATCGAATGGCATTCCGAGGAATTGCGGGTCATCGCGCGCGGCAACGCCCACGCCATCCGCGGCAACATGACGGTGGACGCCGACGTGCTGACCGCCCATTACCGCAAGGGCGCCAGCGGCGACGAGATCTGGCGCCTGGACGCCGACGGCAACGTGGTGATCCGCTCGCCCAACGACACCGCCACCGGCCACAAGGCCATCTACGACCTGGACAAGGCCATCTTCGTCCTGAAGGGCGCCCCGGCCAAGCTGGTGACCCCCACCGACAGCTACCAGGCCTCGGAAAGCCTGGAATACTGGGAGCTGAAGAAGATGGCGGTGCTGCGCGGCGACGCCGTCGCCATCCAGCAGGGCGAGAAGACGCTCAAGGCCGACGTGCTGACCGCCCATTTCAAGGACAAGGCCGCCGCGCCATCCAAGCCCGGCGCCAAACCGGCACCGGCCGGCCAGCCCAATGCGAAGCCGGGCCAGACGGGTGGCGACGGCGGCGGGCTGGATCTGCAGCGCGCCGACGCCTATGGCCACGTGGTCATCTTGACCAAGGGCGAGACGGTGACCGGCGACCGCGGCGACTATGACGCCGAAACCGGTATCGCCACCGTCTCGGGTTCGGTTAAGATCAGCCGCGAAGGCGGTAATCAGCTGGAAGGGGGATGGGCGCACGTGAACCTCAACACCGGGGTCAGCAAGCTGTTCCCCGTTGCCGCCGGCGGCACCGACAGCGGCCAGAGGGTTCAAGGCGTGTTCATTCCGCAGAAAAAGGGCGATAAGGGCGAGGGGCAGGAAGGCCAGCCGAAAGGCCGGGCCGGCTTCAGCGGCAACGTGCCGACGCCCGGATCGGGGGAGCGATGAAAACCATCAAGCCAGGCTCGCCGCTCGCCGCCAATAGCCCGGTCGTTCCCGGCCCGCGTCTGGTGGCCGACAATCCCGGCCTGATGGCCCGCAATATCGGCAAGCGCTTCAAGGGCCGCCCGGTGTTGCGCGACGTCTCCATTTCCGTGCAGCGGGGCGAGGCGGTGGGCCTGCTGGGACCCAACGGCGCCGGCAAGACCACCTGTTTCTACTGCATCACCGGCCTGATCAATCCGGACATGGGTTCGATCCTGCTGGACGGCACCGAGATCACCGACCTGCCCATGTACCGCCGCGCCCGGCTGGGCATCGGCTACCTGCCGCAGGAAGCCTCGATCTTCCGGGGCCTGTCGGTGGAAGGCAACATCATGGCGGTGCTCGAAGTGGTCGAACCCGACCTGGAGCGCCGCCGGCACGACCTGGAAAACCTGCTGGCCGAGTTTTCCATCAGCCATCTGCGCCGCGCCCCGGCCATGGCCCTGTCGGGCGGCGAGCGCCGCCGCGTCGAGATCGCCCGCGCCCTGGCCTGTCGTCCCCACTTCATCTTGCTGGACGAGCCGCTGGCCGGCATCGACCCCATCGCCGTATCGGACATCCGCGACCTGGTGTCCCACCTCAAGCACCGCGGCATCGGAGTACTGATCACCGACCACAATGTGCGCGAGACCCTGGACCTCATCGACCGTGCCTACATCTTGCACGACGGCGCGGTGCTGATGGAGGGCCGCCCCGCCGAGATCGTCGCCCACGAAGGGGTGCGGCGAGTCTATCTCGGCGAGCGGTTCAGCATGTAAAGCCCCGCCATGGCCATCGGTCCCAGGCTTGATATCCGCCAGACCCAGTCTCTGGTGATGACTCCGCAATTGCAGCAGGCCATCAAGCTGCTGCAATTGTCCAATTTCGAGCTTGCCGCCTTCATCGACCAGGAGCTGGAGCGCAACCCGCTGCTGGAGCGCGAGGAGGGCGAGCGCGGTCCCGAACCCACCGAGCCCAAGGTCGACACCGCCGACCTGGCGGTTCTCGATTCCGCCCCCGCCGAGGCGCCGCTGCTGGACGGCATGAACGGCGGCTCGGCCGAGGACGGCATGGACGTGGATTACGACAACACCTTCAACAACGACAGCGCCTCGGATGCGGTCCAAGATGAATCCCTGGGCCAGTGGGGCAACATGGGCAGCGGCGGCGGCAGCGGCTTCGACGACGCCGAGTCCAACCTGGAACAGATGGTGGCGGGCGATATCTCGTTGCGCGACCACCTGGCGGCCCAGGTCAACATGGACATCCTCGTCCCCGCCGACCGGCTGATCGCGCTGCACCTGATCGAGATGCTGGACGAGGCCGGCTACCTGATCGGCGACCTGGACGAACTGGCGGAAAAGCTGGGCTGTTCGCGCGAGCATGTGGAAGTGGTGTTGAAGCGCGTCCAGGGCTTCGATCCCGTCGGCGTCTTCGCCCGCACCCTGAAGGAATGCCTGGGGCTGCAACTGGCCGAGAAGAACCGCCTGGACCCGGCCATGCAGGCCCTGCTCGACAACCTGGAACTGCTGGCCCGGCGCGACCTGCCCGGCCTGATGCGGGTCTGCGGCGTCGACGCCGAGGACATGGCCGAGATGATCGGCGAGATCAAGGCGCTGGACCCCAAGCCGGCGCTGGCCTTCGACCATATCGTCGCCCAGCCGGTCACCCCCGACGTGCTGATGCGCCGCACCCAGGACGGCGCCTGGGTGGTGGAGCTGAACTCCGACACCCTGCCCCGCGTGCTGGTCAACACCCGCTATTATTCCAAGATCGCCGGCAGCGCCCGCAGCAAGGACGACAAGACCTATATCTCCGAGCGGTTCCAGTCGGCCAACTGGCTGGTCAAGTCGCTGCACCAGCGCGCCACCACCATCCTCAAGGTGGCCACCGAGATCGTGCGGCAGCAGGACGCCTTCTTCCGCCTGGGCGTGCAGCACCTGCGCCCGCTGGTGCTCAGGGACATCGCCACCGCCATCTCCATGCACGAAAGCACGGTCAGCCGCGTCACCTCCAACAAGTACATCGCCACGCCGCGCGGCATCTACGAGCTGAAGTACTTCTTCACCCAGGCCATCGGCTCGGCCGACGGCGGCGACGCCCATTCCGCCGAGGCGGTGCGCCACCGCATCAAGGTGCTGATCGATTCCGAGGGCAAGAGCGTGCTGTCCGACGATTCCATCGTCGACGCTCTCAAGGCCGAAGGCATCGACATCGCCCGGCGCACGGTGGCAAAATACCGGGAAGCCATGAACATCGGCTCGTCGGTCCAGCGCCGGCGCGAGAAGTCGCTGGGCATGTGACGCCCCACCGTCCGGCATGCTTGACTTCGGACAAGCCGGGGCCTATTTTCCGCCCGCCCCGTGGGAAGACGGGACGGGGCGCGATCCGCGCGGTAGAGTGCATCCCGCGCGCGTTATGGAAGACCCAGCGGAGCCAAAGGCTCCGCGCTCATAGGGTGGATTCATGGAAATCACCGATCTGATCAGCCCGGCCGCCGTCATTCCGAATCTGCGCGCCACCTCGAAGAAGCAGGCGCTGCAGGATCTGGCCAAGAAGGCTGCCGAGATTACCGGCCTGCACGAGCGGGCCATTTTCGACGTGCTGCTGGAGCGCGAGCGCCTGGGCACCACCGGTGTCGGCAACGGCATCGCCATTCCCCACGGCAAGCTGCCGGCCATGGAGCGTCTCTACGGCCTGTTCGCCCGCCTGGAGAAGCCCATTCCCTTCGAGTCCATCGACGAGCAGCCGGTGGACCTGATCTTCCTGCTGCTGGCCCCCGAATCGGCCGGCGCCGACCACCTGAAGGCCCTGGCCCGGGTGTCCCGCCTGCTGCGCGACAAGAGCGTGTGCGAGAAGCTGCGCGGCACCGACAACGCCGACGCGCTGTACGCCCTGCTGACCGAATCCCCCGCCAGCCGGGCGGCATAAGCCTGTTTCGGAAAAAGTCCTTCGCCCTGCGGGCTCGGTGTACTTTTCCCGAGATTCTATTGAAAAAATGGGCTTAAGGCGGCTTCGCGCCCATTTTTGACTCATCTTACCCAATCCGAGACCTTGTCTCGGATTGGGGAGAAAGAAGTCAAAGCCCGCGCGCCGGGCCGCCCTAAGCGCGGGCTTTTCCTTAAATCTTCCTGCGGAAAAGTACACCGAGGCGTAGCCGAGGGACTTTTCCGCAAGCGTGCTTAATGCACGCTCATGGGTTCCATCTCGTGCTGGACGATGGCGGCAAACGCGGTATCGCGCGAGGGCGCCGCGCCGATCACCGTGCCGTCGGCGGCATGGATGGACCAGCCGCCCTGTCCGCCATTGTCCTCGTGCTTGAAATAGGCGACGGCCGGCATGCCCCAATTGAGGAAATCCGTGGCATTCATCAGATGATGGCCCGAAGCGGCGGGCTTGTTGTCGATGGTCTTCATGTTCAGACCTCCCTCTTCTGGCCGGTTCTGGCCCGGGACGCCGACGAGGCTTCGTCGGCCGAAACGGTAATGGTGTGGGGAGCCTCTCCCGCCCGCCCGATGGGGATGGTGCGGACCTTGGGTTCCGGCACCCGGCGGATCAGGTCGATATGTAGCAGGCCGTTGTCGAGCGACGCGCCCATCACTTCCATGCCGTCGGCCAGCAGGAAGGCCCGCTGGAACTGGCGCGAAGCGATGCCGCGATGGATGAAGATGCGTTCCCCCTCGTCCTCGGACTGGCGGCCGCGGATGACCAGTTGGTTATCCTCCAGCGCCACCGACAGGTTGTCCCAGGAGAACCCGGCCACCGCCAGGGTGATGCGCAGGCCGTTCTCGGAAATCTGCTCGATGTTGTAGGGCGGATAGCCCTCGGGCGAGGCCTTGGACATGCGGTCCAGCAGCCGGTCGAAATGATCGAAGCCGAGCAGCAGCGGGGAATTGAACGTGGACAAGCGAGACATGATCTTCGTCCTCCTCGGGCATGAGCGAGTCCGCCAAGGAAGGGCCCGACCATCGGCACCCTTCGTTATAATATCTTGGGGGGAATTAAGGGATCGTCAAGCGAGGAGGGGCTGACACCCCTTTTCTTCATGACCCGTCAGGCACCGGGCGCGGGCCTCGCCATGCATGGTCTGGCGTCACCAGCCCTTGCGCAGACCGCCCACCAGCTCGACGTAGTCGTGCTCGTCATCGGGCGAGATCAGGCCGTGGCGGACCAGGAAGTCGATGATCACCAGATTGACGTTGAACTTGAACTCGTCGGTATCGCGGACCAGCCGCGCCACCTCGGCCACCGGCATCAGGGTGAAGCCCTGCAACTCGCCGTCGGTGTTGCGCGGCGTGAAGTCCGGCGGCACGTCCAGGTCATAGCAGAACATCACGTCGGGCTTGAGGCCCCACTCGTCCTCCAGGCAGTAGGAGATGGCCCCCACCGGCCGGGCGGTGGCGGCGACGGCCGCCGGGATGTCCGCCTCCTCGGCCGCTTCCTTGATCAGGTTGTCGGCCAGGGACAGGTCACTGGGCTGGCCGCCCGCCACCATGTTGTCCAGCTTGTCGGGCGCCACGCTCTTGTCCTTGGCGCGGCGGCCGATCCACAGATGCAGGCCGTCGGGGCGGCGCACCAGGCCATTGACGTGGACGCCATAGGCGCGGATGCCGAACAGGCTGACCACGCCGCGATCGATGCTCATCAGGGCCGGATCGCCGAACCGCGCCGCCACCCGGTAGCGTTCGCCGCGCAAGCGGGGCGTGCCCCAATTCTCGGCCAGTTCGCCGGTCACCTCGTCGATGGCGTTGCTGCGCGCCTCGGGGGTGGCCAGGGCCGGGTGCAGGCTGACGCCCTCGATGGAGACGCGGAAAGCCTCGGGAAAGGCGGCGAGCCGCTGGGCCACGTCGTGGCGCACCCAGCCGATCCACTTGCCCTCCACCGAGAACGGCCGGAACTTCGACAGGTCGTGGCGGTTGCAGACTCGGATATGATCGAGGAAGGCCATGGCGGGGCTCCGGCGAAGAAGGTCGTCAGGGTGACGCCCGCCGCCCCACTCGTCAAGGTCGGGACGCAGGGCAGGTTCCATTTAAGAAATGTTCACATCGCGCTGCCACCCCCTGTTCTCGCCGAGTGAAAAGCGGTAAAAGAGACGCATGAGGACCCTTTACCATCATCCGCTCTGCCCCTTCTCGCGCCTCGTGCGCGTCGTGCTCGCCGAGAAGAAGCTGGATTTCGAGCCCCAGATCGAAAAGACCTGGGAACGCCGTCCCGAATTTCTCGCCCTGAATCCGGCCGGCCTGCTGCCCGTGCTGGTCGAGGAGGATGGCGCCGCCCTGGCCGACGCCACCGCCATCGTCGAGTATCTGGAGGAGACCAGCCGCGAGACCCCGCTGCTGCCCGCCGAACCGCTGGCCCGCGCCGAGGTGCGGCGCCTGATGGCCTGGTTCGGAAGCAAGTTCCACGCCGAGGTCACCGACCATCTGGTCGGCGAGAAGGTATTCAAGCGCCTGGAATCGGGCCGCAACGAGCCGGATTCGCGGCGTATCCGCACCGGCTACAGCCATATCCACCAGCATCTGGACTATGTGGGCCAGTTGGCCGAGCGGCATGGCTATCTGGCGGGGGGGATCTTCACCCTGGCCGACATCGCCGCCGCCGCCCAGATTTCCGCCGTCGATTACGTGGGCGATGTGCCGTGGGACCAGCATGCCCCGGCCAAGGACTGGTATGCCCGCGTCAAGTCGCGGCCCAGCTTCCGCGTCCTGCTGGCCGACCACCTGCCCGGTCTGGTGCCGCCCCGGCACTATGCCAATCCGGATTTCTGAAATCCCGGACCACGCGCGGCGATAAATTCACCACGAAGGCGTGAAGACGCACGAAGGGGACTTCCTTTTCCTTCGCTTCTTCGCGCCTTCGTGATGAAATCCCTCACTCCCCGCGGAATCGCTGTGTCATGTCGAGGTTCGCCCTCCTTATCCCCCTCCTCTTCCTCGCCTCCCCCGTCCGGGCCGGGGTGATCGAGCGGCTGCCGACCGGCGACAAGGTGGTGGCGCTGACCTTCGACGCCTGCGAGGCCAAGGGAGCGCCCGCCTTCCTCGATGCCGCCATCCTGAAGGTGCTGGCGGCGGAGGAGGTGCCCTACACCATCTTCGCCACCGGACTGTTCGTCCGGCGCAACGCCGCCGAACTGGCCCGCCTCGCCGCCAGCCCCCTGGTGCGGATCGAGAACCACTCCCTCGACCACCCGCAGCACATGGAGCGCCTCGGCGCGCCTTCCGTCCGCCGCCAGGTGGAGGAAGCCGATGCCGCCATCCAGGCGGTCACCGGCCGCAAACCCCGCTTCTTCCGCTTTCCCGCCGGCAATTACGACCCCGCCAGCCTGGCCGAGGTGGAGGCCACCGGCCACAAGGTGGTGCACTGGACGTTCCCCTCCGGCGATCCGGCCAGGGACGTGACCTCCGGGCACCTGCGCGACTGGGTGCTGAGCAAGACCCGGCCCGGCTCGATCCTCATCTTCCACGTCAACCAGCGGGCGCCCGCCACCGGCCCCGCCTTGCCCGGCCTGTTGGCCGAATTGCGGCGCAAGGGGTATCGCTTCGTGGCCCTGGAGGAGGCGCTGCCATGACCACCATCGCCCTGGACGGCGGCACCCTGCGCCCCCTGGAGCCCGCCGACGCCGGTCCGCTGGCCCTGGCCCTGACCGCCATGGATCCCTGGGCACGGCTGGGCTATGTCGCCCCGGCCCTGGAAGGCTACCTGAAGCGCGAGGATGCGGCGCTGACCCGCTGGATCGTCGAGCGCCACGGCGAGATGGCCGGCGCTCTGGCGCTGCGCTCGCCCTGGCTGCGCGGCCCCTATGTGGAACTGTTCGCCATCCTGCCCCGCCACCAGGGCCATGGCCTGGGCGGCGCCGTCATGGACTGGGCGGCGAAAGGCGCGGCGCGGGTCGCCCCCAACCTGTGGGCCTGCGTCTCCGATTTCAACGCTTCCGCCCGGAGCTTCTACGCCCGCCACGGCTTCGCCGAGGTGGCGCCGCTGGACGGGCTGGTCCAGGCGGGAGCGAGCGAAATCCTGCTGCGCAAACGGCTAGAATAGTAGGCTGCCCATCGCCGCCAGGCCGAACACCATCAGCATGGCGCCCGACAGGTGGTTGAACAGCCGCATGCGGTCGGGGGTGAAGCGGTTGCGCGCCGCCGAGGCCAGGGCCGACAGGCTCAGCCACCACAACGCCGAACCGGCGAAGATGCCCGCCACCAGCAAGGCGGTGGGCAGGCCGATGCCCGGCCGCCCCATGGGCCCCAGGGCGGCGAACACCCCCGCCACCCCGAAGATGGTGCCGGGATTGGTGATGGTGATGGCGAAGGTGGACAGGAAGTCGCGGAGCATGCCGGGACCCTTGCCCGGTTCGGCTTCGATCGCCACCGCCGCCGAGCGCCAGGTATGGACGCCGAGGCCCAGCATGAACACGCCGCCGGCGACCTTCAGAATCACCATCTGGCCGTCGATGAAGCTCATCACCGCGCCGATGCCGAAGGCCGCCACGCCTCCGAACAGGGAATCGGCCAGCGCCGCTCCCAGCCCGGCGACAAAGGCGGCCAGCCGTCCGTCGGCCAACGCCTTGCGGATGCACAGGATGCCCACCGGCCCGATGGGCGCGGCGATGGCGAAACCGATAACGATTCCGCGCAGAAACAGGATGATGGGATCCAAGGGGCGACCTCGACGGCGAAACGGGGCGCCAGGAAAGACCGAAAACCCCCGCCAAGGCAATTGCCTTGGTCAAGTCTCCCGCTTTCGCCGGAGAGGCGCCTAGAGCCGGATGCTTTGAGGTCGAATCGCTTCGCGATTCGCCTGAGAAGCTGAATCCGCCTCCAATCAATAAGTTAGAGGGCGATTCAGACAATAGACCGGCGCGAGACCGCGCCGATCTATTGTCATCGCACTCTACCCTTTGACCGGCAGGGGAGGGAAGAAACGGGTGGGCAGGGCGATCTCGTCCTGCCCCGCCACCAGGGCCAGTTCCCGGCCGCCGGCCGCCCTCGTCCTTTCCAGCACGCCGTAAAGGCTGGACACCGCCATGGACAGGGCCTCTGGCAGGTCGCGGCCCTTGAGACGGTGGGCCAGCAGCAGCGCCGACAGGGTATCGCCGCCGCCATTGGGGGCCGTGGCGAAGCGCAGCAACGGGGTGCGCACCATCCAGGCGCCCTCGGCATTCACCGCCAGACAGCCGATCATGCCGTCGCCGGCCGTCAGGCTGGTGGTCACCACCGCCCCGGTTCCCCGCTCCAGCAGCAGGCGCGAGGCCTGGATGGCGTCCGCCACGCCGGTGATGGACCGGCCGGTCAGCATTCCGAGCTCGAAGCGGTTGGGGGTGGCGATGTCGGCCAGGGGCAGCAGGGTGCGGGCGAAGACCTCGGGAATGCCCTCGGCCACATAGAGGCCGCCATCCTCGTCCCCCATCACCGGGTCGCAGAGATAGGGTGCGCCGGGATGGTGATGGCGCAGCCGCCGCACCGCCTCGGCCACCACCGCGCCGGTTTCGGCCTGCCCCAGATAGCCGGACAGTATGGCGCCGAAGCTTTCCAGCAGCCCGGCGCCGTCCAGGCCCTCGACCACCTCGCTCAACGCGCCGGCCGGATGGGCGCCGCCCCGCCACACCCCGTAGCCGGGATGATTGGAGAACTGCACCGTATCCACCGGGCAGGCGTCGAGACCCAGCCGCTGCAAGGCGAAGATGGCGGCGGAATTGCCCACGTGCCCGAAAGCGACCGCCGATTGGAAAGAAAGAATCTTCATGTCGGGGCCGGTATAGACGATGCAATGTTGCGCCGCAACCAGACCATCGGGTAGTCTGCCCCGCCTTTTGTCACTTTTGGGAGTTTCGTCCATGGCGACCACCGCGCGGCCCCGCCGTTCCGTCCTCTACATGCCCGGTTCCAATCCGCGCGCCCTGGAAAAGGCCCGGACCCTGGCGGCCGACGGATTGATCCTCGACCTGGAGGATGCGGTCGCCCCCGACGCCAAGGAAGACGCCCGCAAGCAGGTCGTCGACGCGGTCAAGGCCGGCGGCTACGGCGCCCGCGAACTGCTGGTCCGCGTCAACTCGCTGGCCACGCCCTGGGGGCAGGCCGACGTGGCCGCCGCCGCCTCGTCCGGTGCCCATGCCGTGCTGATCCCCAAGGTGGAGAGCGCCGACACCGTGCGTCAGGTGGAGGCCATCATGGTCGCCAACGGCGCGCCGGCCGACATGGCCATCTGGTGCATGATGGAGACCCCGCGCGGCATGCTGAAGGCGGAAGAGATCGCCGGCTCCAGCCCGCGCATGGGCGGCTTCGTCATGGGGACCTCGGACCTGGCCAAGGACCTGCACTGCGCCCATACCCGCGATCGGCTGCCCATGATCACCAGCCTGGGCCTGTGCCTGCTGGCGGCCCGCGCCTATGGCCTGGCCGCCCTGGACGGCGTCTATCTCGACCTCAACGACGACGCGGGCTTCGAGCATGCCTGTGTCCAGGGGCTGGAACTGGGCTTCGACGGCAAGACCCTGATCCACCCCAAGACCATCGACGCCGCCAACCGCGTCTTCGCCCCCGCCGCCGGTGACATCGAGTGGTCGAAGAAGATCATCGCCGCCCACGCCGAAGCCACCGCCGCCGGCAAGGGCGTGGTGGTGGTCGACGGCAAGCTGATCGAGAACCTGCACGTGGAGAACGCCCGTCGCATCGTGGCGCTCGCCGACCAGATCGCCGCAATGGCCTGAGGAGCACCATCATCATGACCAAGACCAACGCCGGCAATTTCTTCGAGGACTTCCGTCTCGGCCAGGTGATCAGCCACGCCACGCCGCGCACCGTCACCGCCGGTGACGTGGCCATGTACACCGCGCTGTACGGCTCGCGCTTCGCCGTCAATTCCTCGGCCGAGTTCGCCAAGTCCTTAGGCCTCGCCGCCGAGAACATGGGCCACATCGCCCCCGTCGACGACCTGCTGGCCTTCCACGTGGTGTTCGGCAAGACCGTACCCGACATCAGCCTCAACGCCGTCGCCAACCTGGGCTACGCCGTCGGCCGCTTCGGCGAGATGGTCTATCCCGGCGACACCATCACCACCACCTCGACGGTGATCGGCCTGAAGGAAAATTCCAACAAGCAGACCGGCGTGGTCTATGTCCGCTCGGTGGGCACCAACCAGCTCCACGAGATGGTGGTGGAATACGTGCGCTGGGTGATGGTCAAGAAGCGCGACCTCAACGCCGTCATCAGCGAGGAGAAGGTGCCGGAACTGCCCGGGGCCGTCGCCGCCGCCGATCTGGTGATCCCCGAGACCCTCACGCTCGGCGCCTACGACACCACCCTGGCCGGCAGCCCGCACCTGTGGGACGATTACGCGGTGGGCGAGAAGATCGACCATGTGGACGGCATGACCATCGAGGAAGCCGAACACATGATGGCCACGCGGCTGTGGCAGAATACCGCCAAGGTGCACTTCAACCAGTACACCGAAGGCCAGGGCCGCTTCGGCCGCCGCCTGATCTATGGCGGCCACATCATTTCCCTGGCCCGCGCCCTGTCGTTCAACGGCCTGGGCAACGCCTTCAAGATCGTCGCCATCAACGGCGGCCGCCACACCAACCCCACCTTCGCCGGCGACACCATCCACGCCTGGACCGAGGTGCTGGAAAGGATCGAGGTGCCCGGCCGCTCCGACGTGGGCGCCCTGCGCCTGCGCCTGGTCGCCACCAAAAACCAGCCCTGCTCCGCCTTCCCCCTCAAAGCGGAAAACGGCAAGGACTTCGACCCGGCCGTGGTGCTCGACTTCGATTACACCGTACTGATGCCCAGGAAGAAGTAAGGTGGATGATGCGAGGGGACTCGTCCCCTCGCGCTCTCCTGTTCCAGCGCCCCGCCTTGCGATACCGCCGCATCCCGCCTATTCTCGTTAATCGGGACGAGGATTGCGGTGAAAGCCATGGGAAAGCTGCTCGATGACATGATGTCGCGGATCAGGCGGGAGAAATCGGAACTCCGCCGCCGAGGCATCCTGCATCTCGCCATCTTCGGATCGACGGTGCGGGGAGAGGAGCGGCCCGACAGCGATGTCGATATCGCCGTCGATATCGAGCCCGGGCACCCGTTTTCCCTGATCCGCATGGAGGACACCCGACTGCGACTCGAGGAAATTCTCGGGCGCCCGGTCGACCTGGGTGAAACCGCCGCCTTCCGTCCGGCGGTGCGTACCGCATTCGACCAAGAGCACGTGCGGGTCTTCTGATGGTTCGCGACGGCAAGGCCCGGGTCGACGACATCCTTGCCGCCATCGCCGATATCCGCTCCGACACCCGTGGCCTGGATTATGCGGCTTTTGCCCGCAACCCCACCGCCGTCCGATCGGTCCTCTATTCCATCGGAATCATCGGCGAGGCGGCGAAGAACCTGAGCCCCGAAATCAAGGACGCCCATCCGGAAATTCCCTGGCGCGCCATCGCAGGAATCCGTGACCGCATTGTTCACGAGTACTTCCGCACCAATACCCGACGCATCTGGGACGTGGTGACGGAAGACCTTGATCCGCTGGAAGCCGCCCTGCGCTCCGTTTACATCGAGCCGTGACGATGGACCCCGCCCCCAGCCGACCGATCCCTGCCATCCCTTAAAGGCATTTCGCCCCGATCATTCCGCCGTATCACACTCGGCCCGGCGTTTCGCCCTACTCCCTCCGGGTAGGGTTTCCCGCCGAAAAGTGTGGTTCCCATCGTTGACTCGGAGGGCGCGAGGGGCTAAACACCTACACCGCATCGCCGCAAAGGGCCGACACAGGTCCTCGTCGTCCGTATTTCAGGGGCTATTGCCATGACAACGCGCACCCGGCCGCTTTCGCCTCATATTCAGGTCTACAGGATGCCGTTCACGGCCATTCTGTCCATCAGCCACCGCATCACCGGCGTGGCCCTCGCGGTCGGCACCATCGTGCTGGCGTATTGGCTGGCCTCGGCCGCCTATGGCCCCGTCGCCTACGGCCATGCCCAGGCCGTGCTCGGCTCGTGGCTGGGCAAGCTGGTGCTGTTCGGCTGGACCGGCGCCCTGTTCTTTCACCTGTGCAACGGCATCCGTCACCTGTTCTGGGACAAGGGCCGTGGCTACGAGATCGCCGAGGCCGACAAGTCGGGCCGCATGGTCGTGGGCGCCGCCGCCGCGCTGACCCTGCTGGCCTGGATCATCGGCCTGTAATCGGGAGCGCACGACAATGAGCCTCGAATCCCCTGTCGGCCGCGCCCGCGGCCTCGGTTCCGCCAAGGAAGGCGCCGGCCACTGGATCGCCCAGCGCGTCACCGCCATCTTCCTGATCCCGCTGTCGCTGTGGTTCGCCGTGTCGGTCATCGGCCTGTCGCACGCCGACTACGCCACCTTCAAGGCGTGGATGGCCAAGCCCGGCAATTCCTCGCTGCTGCTGCTGACCATGCTGACCGTGATGTATCACGCCCAGCTGGGCCTGCAGGTGGTGATCGAGGATTACGTCCACTGCGAGTGCAAGAAGATCGCAGCCCTGGTCGGGTCCAAGCTGGTCATCGCCTTCCTCGCCGTCTTCATGACGGTGTCGATCCTCAAAGTCGCGATTGGAGCCTGACGTCATGGCTGCCTACAAGATCATCGACCACACCTACGACGTGGTGGTCGTCGGCGCCGGCGGCGCCGGCCTGCGCGCCACCATGGGCATGGGTCAGGCCGGCTTCAAGACCGCCTGCATCACCAAGGTGTTCCCCACCCGCTCGCACACCGTCGCCGCCCAGGGCGGCATCGGTGCCTCGCTCGGCAACATGGCCGAGGATAACTGGAAGTGGCACATGTACGACACCGTCAAGGGGTCGGACTGGCTGGGCGACCAGGACGCCATCGAGTACATGTGCCGCGAGGCCGTCCCGGCCGTGCACGAGCTCGAGCATTTCGGCGTGCCGTTTTCGCGCACGCCCGAGGGCAAGATCTACCAGCGCCCGTTCGGCGGCCATATGTCCAATTTCGGCGAGAAGCCGGTGCAGCGCGCCTGCGCCGCCGCCGACCGCACCGGGCATGCCATCCTGCACACGCTGTACTCCCAGTGCCTGAAGCACCAGTGCGAGTTCTTCATCGAGTACTTCGCCATCGACCTGATCATGGAGAACGGCGCCTGTCGCGGCGTCGTCGCCTGGAATCTGGACGACGGCACGCTCCACCGCTTCCGCGCCCATAAGGTGGTGCTGGCCTCGGGCGGCTACGGCCGCGCCTTCTTCTCCTGCACCTCGGCGCACACCTGCACCGGCGACGGCCACGGCCTGGTCGCCCGCGCCGGCCTGCCGCTGCAGGACATGGAGTTCGTGCAGTTCCACCCCACCGGCATCTACGGCTCGGGCTGCCTGATCACCGAGGGCGCCCGCGGTGAAGGCGGCTACGTCACCAATTCCGCCGGCGAGCGCTTCATGGAGCGCTATGCCCCCACCGCCAAGGACCTGGCGTCCCGCGACGTGGTGTCGCGCGCCATGACCATGGAAATCCGCGAAGGCCGCGGCGTGGGCAAGGAAAACGACCACATCTACCTGCACCTGGAGCATCTGGGGGCCGAGACCCTGGAACTGCGCCTGCCGGGCATTTCCGAGACGGCGAAGATCTTCGCCGGCGTGGATGTGACCAAGGAGCCGATCCCGGTGCTGCCGACCGTGCACTACAACATGGGCGGTATCCCCACCAACGTGTATGGCGAGGTGCTGCGCCCCACCGCCGAGAACCCCGACGCTACCGTCGAGGGCCTGATGGCCATCGGCGAGGCGGCCTGCGTCTCGGTGCACGGCGCCAACCGCCTGGGCACCAACTCGCTGCTGGACATCGTGGTGTTCGGCCGCGCCTGTGCGCTGCGCGCCGCCGAGACCATGAAGCCCGGCACCGCCCACAAGCCACTGCCCAAGGACGGCAGCGACCTGGCCCTGTCGCGCTTCGACCGCCTGCGCAACGCCAACGGCTCCATGCATACCAGCGAGATCCGTCTGGCCATGCAAAAGACCATGCAGATGGACGCGGCAGTGTTCCGTACGTCGAAGTCGCTGGCCGAGGGCTGCGCCAAGATGGATCAGGTCGCGTCGACTCTGCCCCAGCTCAAGATCAACGACCGCTCCACCGTGTGGAACTCGGACCTGGTCGAGGCACTGGAGCTGGAGAACCTGATGGATTGCGCCCTGGCCACCATCGTGTCGGCGGAAGCCCGTCACGAAAGCCGCGGCGCCCACGCCCACGAGGATTATCCCGACCGCGACGACGTCAACTGGCAGAAGCACTCGCTGGCCTGGGTCGAGAACGGCAAGGTGAAGCTGGACTACCGTCCGGTGCACACCTACACGCTGACCGACGAGGTCGAGTACATCAAGCCGCAGAAGCGCGTGTACTAAGGAAGGGTTAGGAGAACGCACATGGTTGAATTCGCCCTGCCCCCCAATTCGCGGGTCCAGCCCGGCAAGGTCTACAAGGCCGTCGGCGCCAAGAACGTCAAGGTCTTCAAGATCTATCGCTACGACCCCGATTCCAACGCCAACCCGCGGCTCGACAGCTACGAGATCGATCTCGACGCCTGCGGCCCGATGGTCCTGGACGCCCTTTTGAAGATCAAGAACGAGATCGACTCGACCCTGACCTTCCGCCGCTCGTGCCGCGAAGGCATCTGCGGGTCGTGCGCCATGAACATCGACGGCACCAACACCCTGGCCTGCCTCAAGCCCATCGAGGACATCAAGGGTGAGGCGGCCATCTATCCGCTGCCGCACATGCCGGTGGTCAAGGACCTGATCCCCGACCTGACCCTGCCCTACGCCCAGTTGGCCTCCATCAAGCCCTGGATGCAGACCCAGACCGCGCCCCCGCCCGACGGCGAGCGCCTGCAAAGCCCGGAAGAGCGCGAGAAGCTCGACGGGTTGTGGGAATGCATCCTGTGCTTCTGCTGCCAGACCAGCTGCCCCAGCTATTGGTGGAACGGCGACCGCTACCTGGGCCCGTCGGTGCTGCTGCAGGCCGCCCGCTGGATTCTCGACTCCCGCGACGAGATGACCGGCGAGCGTCTGGACGACTTGGAGGACCCCTTCAAGCTCTACCGCTGCCACACCATCATGAACTGCACCAAGACCTGCCCCAAGGGCCTCAACCCGGCCAAGGCGATCGGTGCCATCAAGGAAAAGATCATGGAGCGCCGCGTCTGACGCGGCATTTCACCGGTCAAGCGAAAGGGGCGGTTCCCATGGAACCGCCCCTTTTCATTTCTACTCCCCGGCGGAGCCCGACCTGCTTTCCTGGCGCTCGAGCCGCCAAGCCTTGACCTGGGAATTGGAAAACGGGTCCACCAGACCCCCGTTGGCCATGCGCATATCCGGGTCGTAGCAGGAATAATTGGCCTGATGGGGAGTGGCCAGACGGCATTGCCACTTGGCTTCGGTGCGCAGCAGGGCCTTCAGGCCGTAGACCTCGCATGCCTCGGCGGCCAGTCTGTCCCGCTCGGCCCTTGGAGTATCGCTGTCGTAGCAGACGGTGACCGAGCCGTCATAGCCGGGCAGTCTCTGCTTCTTGATGGACCTGTCCATCTCGCGGCGATCCACGAAGGCCTCGTCCGACGAGCAGCCGCCGACCAGGGCAACGATAACGGCAAGAGCGGCATAGCGAAAGGCATGCATCGGAAAGGCCCATGAAAACCGGCGGGGTCGCCCCAATGTTTAAACCAAAGGCCAGGTTTTGGAAACATTCCTGCGCCAGGGACGTTGTCACTGGAACCACTCGAGGCTATTCTCGGGGAAATGGCGTCTACCCCTGGGGTGGGAAAGAGGAGTAGGTCTATGTCCGACGGCAAGAAATTCCGGCTGGTTACCCGCAGCGACTTCGATGGTCTGGTCTGCGCGGTCCTGCTGAAGCAGCTCGATCTCATCGACGACATCAAGTTCGTCCATCCCAAGGATATGCAGGACGGCATCATCGAGATCGGGCCGAAGGACATCACCACCAACCTGCCCTATGTGGAGGGCGTGCATATCGCCTTCGACCATCACCTGTCCGAGACCATCCGGGTGGGCAAGAAGGAAAACCACATCATCGAGTCCGAGGCCCCCTCGGCGGCCCGCGTGGTCTATAACTACTACGGCGGCGCCAAGGTGTTCCCGGCGGCCTGGAACGAGATGATGGCGGCGGTGGACCAGGGCGATTCCGCCCAGTACTCGCTGGAGGAGATTCTCAACCCCACCGGCTGGACCCTCTTGAACTACATCATGGACGCCCGCACCGGCCTGGGCCGCTTCCGCGAGTTTAGGGTGTCCAACTACCAGCTGATGATGGACCTGATCGATTATTGCCGGAACCACAACATCGACCAGATCCTGGCCCTGCCCGACGTCAAGGAACGGACCGACATCTATTTCGAGCACGCCGAGAAGTTCAAGGACCAGATCAAGCGCTGCTCCACCGTGCACAAGAACCTGGTGGTGCTGGACCTGCGCGGCGAGGAAACCATCTACGCCGGCAACCGCTTCATGATCTATGCGCTCTACCCCGAGACCAACATCTCCATCCACGAGCTGTGGGGCGTCAAGAAGCAGAACACCGTCTTCGCCATCGGCAAGTCCATCGTCAACCGCAGCTCCAAGACCAATGTGGGCGAGCTGTGCCTGAAGTACGGCGGCGGCGGCCACATGAACGCCGGTACCTGCCAGGTGGACAACGCCGTGTGCGACAAGGCGCTCTCCGACATCATCGCCAAGATCACCGCCGACGGCTGAACGGCCGGGCATCCATGACCGGGCGGGAGGCGACTCCCGCCCGGTTTCGTTCCGGGAGCATAGCGTCACCATGGGCGAAGGCCCCCTGTTCGCCTATCGCGCCAAGGTCCAAAGCGGCGAGGTCCGACCCGACGTCGCCCAGGAACTGGCCATGGAGAAGCTGCAAAGCCTCCATCACGCCCTGGCCCGCTATCGCCCCGCCCTGGGCGAGACCGGCTGGCTGGCCCGTTTCGGCCTGAAGAAGGCGGCCCCCGCCTCCACCTGGACCTGGGGCGGCGGCGACCTGGCGGCCCAGGCGGCGCCCAAGCACGGCCTGTACATCTTCGGCGAGGTGGGGCGCGGCAAGTCCATGCTGATGGACCTGTTCTTCCACACCGCGTCCATCCCCGGCAAGAAGCGCGTGCACTTCCACGAATTCATGCGCGACATCCACGCCGACATCCACAAATGGCGCCAGACGCCGAGCCGCGGCGATGCCGATCCCATCCCCAAGCTGGCCCGCGCCATCGCGTCGGAGGCCTGGCTGCTCTGCCTCGACGAGTTGCAGGTCACCGACATCGCCGACGCCATGATCGTCGGCCGCCTGTTCAAATGCCTGATGGACGACGGCGTGGTGGTGGTGATCACCTCGAACCGCCACCCCAGCGACCTGTACAAGGACGGGCTGCAACGGGATCGCTTCGTCCCGTTCATCAAGCTGATCGGGGAGAAGCTGGACATCCTCGAGCTGAACTCGGAACGCGACTACCGCCTGGGCCGCAAGCGCGGCCTGCGGGTCTATCACGCGCCGCTCTCCGAGGAGGCGGAGAACGCCCTGGAGCTGGCCTTCGCCCGCCTGACCGAGGGGACCAGCACCAATCCCCACACCATCGAGGTCAACGGCCGCCAACTCCGCGTGCCCTTGGCCGGAGCCGGCGTGGCGCGCTTCTCCTTCCCGCAACTGTGCGGCACGGCGCTGGGGCCCAGCGACTACCTCGCCCTGGCCGGGCGCTACCATACCTTGGTACTGTCGGATATTCCGCTGCTGTCACCGGCCAACAAGGACGAGGCCCGGCGCTTCGTCACCCTGATCGACGCGCTGTACGAGCACAAGGTGACCCTGATCTGCTCGGCCGCCGCCCCGCCGGAAACCCTCTACCCCGAGGGCGTCGGCGCCTTCGAGTTCCAACGCACCGTTTCCCGCCTGATGGAGATGCAGGCCGAGGACTACGTGATGCGGGAGCATTTGGGGTAGGCGGCCGCTGCGGCGCAGCATTGCATGCCCCACCCCCAGGGGTAGCCAATAACCCCTTCCGGGTAGGGCTTATTCGAACGAGTCCAAAGCGTTAAAGCCTTGGTCCTACCTGTTCCCGGCCAGTGTTCGGAAATCCCAAGGTTTCCCGGTGGGGCGGCTTTGCGTGCGCCGCATGCCAATCCACTTGCCCTTGGGCGCGAATCGCGTTACCTAAGCCCCCCAGGCTTGTTGAGCGCGCGCGGCGCGCCCCACCCGTTCGTCTAGAACCATCCATCGAATTCGAGGGAACTCCATCCATGGCACGCAAGAAGATCGCTCTCGTAGGGTCCGGCAACATCGGCGGCACGCTCGCCCACCTGATCGGCCTCAAGGAACTGGGTGATGTCGTCATGTTCGACATCGCCGAGGGCATCCCCCAGGGCAAGGGCCTCGACATCCTCGAGTCCACCCCGGTCGAGGGCGTGGACTGCCGCTATTCCGGTGCCAACGACTACTCGGCGATCAAGGGCGCCGACGTGGTGATCGTCACCGCCGGCGTGCCGCGCAAGCCCGGCATGAGCCGCGACGATCTGGTCGGCATCAATCTGAAGGTCATGGCCGCCGTCGGCGAAGGCATCAAGAAGAACTGCCCCGGCGCCTTCGTGATCTGCATCACCAACCCGCTGGACGTGATGGTCTGGGCGCTGCAGCACTATTCCGGCGTGCCCGCCAACATGATCGTCGGCATGGCCGGCGTGCTTGATTCGGCCCGCTTCCGCACCTTCCTGTGCGAAGAGTTCAACGTCTCGGTCGAGGACGTCACCGCCTTCGTGCTGGGCGGCCACGGCGACACCATGGTCCCGCTGGTCCGTTACTCCACCGTCGCCGGCATCCCGCTGCCCGACCTGGTGAAGATGGGCTGGACCACCCAGGAGAAGCTCGACCAGATCGTGCAGCGCACCCGTGACGGCGGCGCCGAGATCGTCAACCTGCTGAAGACCGGCTCGGCCTACTACGCCCCGGCCGCCTCGGGCGTCGCCATGGCCGAAGCCTTCCTGAAGGACAAGAAGCGCGTCCTGCCCGTCGCCACCCTGGTCAAGGGCGGCACCTACGGCCAGCCCGACGACGTGTTCGTCGGCGTGCCGGTGGTGATCGGCGAAGGCGGTGTGGAGCGCATCGTCGAGATCGAGCTGAACGCCGCCGAGCAGGCCGAGTTCAACAAGTCGGCCGACGCCGTTCGCGGCCTGGTCAAGGTCGCCAAGGGCCTGATGGGCTAATCGACACTCAAGGGGAGCGAAACCCGATGAACATTCACGAGTATCAGGGCAAGCAGGTGCTGGCCAAGTACGGCGTCGCCGTGCTGAAGGGCGGCGTCGCCTACACCCCCGACGAGGCGGTGCAGGTTGCCAAGGAACTGGGCGGCCCGGTGTGGGTCGTGAAGTCGCAGATCCACGCCGGTGGCCGTGGCGCCGGTCGTTTCAAGAACGACCCCAACGGCAAGGGCGGCGTCCGCGTCGTCAAGTCCATCGACGAGGTCAAGACCAACGTCGAGCAGATGCTGGGCCAGATCCTGGTCACCAAGCAGACCGGCCCGGCCGGTAAGGAAGTCAAGCGCGTCTACATCGAGCAGGGCTGCGACATCAAGCGCGAGCTGTACCTGTCCATGCTGATCGACCGCGCCACCTGCCGCGTCACCATCGTCGCCTCGGTCGAAGGCGGCATGGAGATCGAGGAAGTGGCCCACAGCCACCCCGAGAAGATCCTGAAGGTCGCCATCGATCCGGTCGAGGGCTTCCAGCAGTACCACGGCCGCCAGATCGCTTTCGGCCTGGGCCTCGAGGGCAAGCAGGTCAACACCGCCGTGAAGTTCATCGGCGCGCTCTACAAGGCCTTCATGGACCTGGATTGCTCCATCGTCGAGATCAACCCGCTGGTGGTCACCGGCGCCGGTGAGCTGCTCGCGCTCGACGCCAAGGTCAACTTCGACGACAACGCGCTGTTCCGCCACAAGGACATCGAGGAACTGCGCGACGAGTCCGAGGAAGACCCGGCCGAGCTCGAAGCCGCCCGCCACAGCCTGAACTACATCAAGCTGGACGGCCAGATCGGCTGCATGGTCAACGGTGCCGGCCTGGCCATGGCCACCATGGACATCATCAAGCTGTACGGCTCCGAGCCGGCCAACTTCCTCGATGTCGGCGGCGGCGCCACCAAGGAGCGCGTCACCACCGCCTTCAAGCTGATCCTGTCCGATCCCAACGTCGAAGGCATCCTGGTCAACATCTTCGGCGGCATCATGCGCTGCGACGTCATCGCCGAAGGCGTTGTCGCCGCCGCCCGTGAAGTCTCGCTGAACGTCCCGCTGGTGGTTCGCCTGGAAGGCACCAACGTCGAGCTGGGCAAGAAGATCATGGCTCAGTCCGGTCTGCCGATCATCGCGGCCGACAACCTTGCCGACGCCGCCGAGAAGGTGGTGAAGGCCGTGAAGGAGGCTGCATAAAAATGGCCGTTCTCGTTAATTCCAATACGAAGGTGATCTGCCAGGGCTTCACTGGCGCCCAGGGCACCTTCCACTCCGAGCAGGCCATTGCCTATGGCACCAAGATGGTTGGCGGCGTCACCCCCGGTAAGGGCGGCACCACCCACCTGGACCTGCCGGTGTTCAACACCGTCGCCGAGGCCAAGGCCAAGACCGGCTGCAACGCGTCGGTGATCTACGTGCCGCCGCCGTTTGCCGCCGACGCCATCTTGGAAGCCATCGACGCCGAGATCGAGCTGGCCGTCTGCATCACCGAGGGTATCCCGGTGGCCGACATGCTGGCCGTCAAGCGCGCCCTGCAGGGCTCCAAGACCCGCCTGATCGGCCCGAACTGCCCGGGCGTCATCACGCCCGGCGAGTGCAAGATCGGCATCATGCCCGGTCACATTCACCAGCGCGGCAAGATCGGCATCGTGTCCCGTTCGGGCACCCTGACCTATGAAGCGGTGGCGCAGACCACCGCCACCGGTCTGGGCCAGACCACCTGCATCGGCATCGGTGGCGACCCGATCAACGGCACCAACTTCGTCGACAGCCTGGAGCTTTTCCTGGCCGACCCCGAGACCCAGGCGATCATCATGATCGGCGAAATCGGCGGCGACGCCGAGGTCCAGGGCGCCGAGCTGCTGAAGCGCTCCAAGATCAAGAAGCCGACCGTCGGCTTCATCGCCGGCCGTACCGCTCCGCCCGGCCGCCGCATGGGCCATGCCGGCGCGGTGATCTCGGGCGGCAACGACACCGCCGACTTCAAGGTGGAAGCCCTGAAGTCCGCCGGTATCGCCGTCGCCGACTCGCCCGCTTCGCTGGGCTCGACCATGGTGAAGCTCCTCAAGGGCTAAGCCGCTCAAGTACCAAACACGGTCCGGCGCATCGCCGGAGCGCCGGACCGCCGGTGCGCCGGATCGTTTTTAATAATAATAAAAAAGCAGTTTGCGCCGTAAATGAGCGGCGCCCGGCGGCGCCGCCCGGCCCAAGCACGAAAGGGACGCGGGCTAGAACCTGCGTCGAATCCCGAACATGACAAAGCAGTTCGACGAATCGTCCTTTCTGAGCGGTGGCAACGCCGTCTTCATCGCCGAGCTTTACGCCCGCTACCTGGAAGATCCGGCTTCGGTCGATTCCTCGTGGGTCTCCTTCTTCCAAGACCTGAAGGATGACGGCTCGCAGTTGGTGCAGGACTTCAAGGGCACCGCCAACGCCAGACGCGACGTCAAGATCATCGGCGCCGTCGACCCCGAGGCCGCAGCGGCGGCAGCGGCCGCCGCCAAGAAGGGGGGCAAGGACGGAGCCAAGGGCACCGCCGCCCCGGCCGCCGACCCCGCCGCAATCCGCCAGGGCCAGATCGACTCGATCCGCGCCCTGATGCTGATCCGCTCGTACCGGGTGCGCGGCCATCTGATGGCCCAGCTCGACCCGCTGAATCTCACCAAGCGCGAGCAGCACCCCGAGCTGGATTACCGCACCTACGGCTTCACCGATGCCGATCTCGACCGCGAGATTTTCATCGACCACGTGCTGGGTCTGGAAACCGCGACGCTGCGCACCATCGTGCGCATCGTCCAGGAGACCTATTGCTCGAACATCGGCGTCGAGTTCATGCACATCCAGGACCCCGACCAGAAGGCCTGGATCCAAAAGCGCATCGAGTCGATCCACAACCGCACCGACTTCACGCCGCGCGGCAAGACCGCCATCCTGGAGCGCCTGACCGAGGCCGAGGGCTTCGAGCGCTTCCTGCAGATGAAGTACACCGGCACCAAGCGCTTCGGCCTGGAGGGCGGCGAGGGCGTCATTCCGGCGCTGGAGCAGATTCTCAAGCGCGGCAGCCAGTTGGGCGTCGACGAGGTGGTGCTGGGCATGGCCCACCGCGGCCGCCTCAACGTGCTGGCCAACTTCATGAAGAAGCCCTACCAGGCCATCTTCTCGGAGTTCCAGGGCAACGCCGCCAATCCGGAGGACGTCCAGGGCTCGGGCGACGTGAAGTACCACCTGGGGACCTCCGCCGACCGTGACTTCGACGGCAAGGTGGTCCACCTGTCGCTGATGCCCAACCCCAGCCACCTGGAAGTGGTCGGCCCGCTGGTGGTCGGCAAGGTGCGCGCCAAGCAGACCCAGTTCGGCGATACCGAGCGCAAGCGGGTGATGGGCATCATCTTGCACGGCGACGCCGCCTTCGCCGGCCAAGGCGTGGTTCCCGAGGTGATGCTGCTGTCGCAGCTCAAGGGCTATGCCACCGGCGGCACCATGCATATCATCGTCAACAACCAGATCGGCTTCACCACGGCGCCGCAATACTCGCGTTCCGGCCCCTATTCGTCGGACGTGGCCAAGGGCTTCCAGGCCCCGGTGTTCCACGTCAACGGCGACGATCCCGAAGCCGTGGTGCACGTGGCCCGCATCGCCACCGAATACCGCCAGGAATTCGGTGGCGACGTGGTGATCGACATGGTCTGCTATCGCCGCCACGGCCACAACGAATCGGACGAGCCGGCCTTCACCCAGCCGCAGATGTACCGCAAGATCGCCGCCCACCCGACCACCCGCGCGCTCTATTCCGAGAAGCTGGTGGCCGAGGGCACCATCTCGCGCTACGAGGCCGACGCCATCTTCGCCAACTTCCAGGCCCGCCTGGAGGGCGATTACGAAGCGGCCAAGAGCTTCAAGGTCAACAAGGCCGACTGGCTGGAAGGCAAGTGGCAGGGCTTGGTGCAGTTGTCCGAGGAAGAGGAGTTCCGCGAGGAAAAGACCGGTGTTGCCGCCGATATCCTCAAGGAAGTGGGCCATGCCCTGGCCCGCACCCCGGAAGGCTTCAACGTCAACCGCAAGATCATCCGCCAGCTCGCCGCCAAGAAGGACATGGTGGACACGGGCGAGGGCATCGACTGGGCGACCGCCGAGGCCCTGGCCTTCGGCACCTTGCTGGTGGAAGGCAACCCGGTCCGCCTGTCGGGCCAGGATTGCGGGCGCGGCACCTTCTCGCAGCGCCATTGCCGCCTGACCGACCAGGAGACCGAGGATCGCATCGAGCCCCTGAACGCCATCCGCCCGGGCAACCAGGCCTATTTCGAGGTCATGGACAGCCCGCTCTCGGAAGAGGCGGTGCTGGGCTTCGAGTACGGCTATTCCCAGGCCGAGCCCAACACGCTGACCCTGTGGGAAGGCCAGTTCGGCGACTTCGCCAACGGCGCCCAGGTGATCATCGACCAGTTCATCAACTCGGGCGAGTCCAAGTGGCTGCGCATGTCGGGTCTGGTGATGCTGCTGCCCCACGGCTATGAAGGCCAGGGGCCGGAGCACTCCTCCGCCCGCTGGGAACGCTACCTTCAGCTCTCCGCCGAGGACAACTGGCAGGTCTGCAACATCACCACTCCGGCCAACTACTTCCACGCGCTCCGCCGTCAGCTGCGCCGCAATTTCAGGAAGCCGCTGATCATCATGACGCCGAAGTCGTTGCTGCGTCACAAGCTGTGCATCTCCAAGCTGGACGACCTCACCACCGGCTCGCGCTTCCGCCGCGTGTTGCCCGAGGTCGAGACGCTGGTGGCCGACGCCAAGGTCCGCCGGGTGCTGCTGTGCTCGGGCAAGGTCTATTACGACCTGCTGGAGGAGCGCACCAGGCGCGGCCTCAAGGACGTGGCCATCATCCGCGTCGAGCAGCTCTATCCCTGGCCCAAGGACACCATCAAGGCCCAACTGGCCCGCTATCCCAACGCCGAGTTGCTGTGGGTGCAGGAAGAGCCGGCCAACATGGGGCCGTGGACCTTCGTCGACCGCCGCATCGAGTTCATCTGCGAGGAACTCGACATCAAGGCGAAGAAGGCGCTCTACTGCGGCCGCCGCGCCGCCGCGTCGCCCGCCACCGGCCTGTACAAGACCCACGTGGCCGAACAGGAATGGATCACCGGCATGGCCTTGACCGGCGAACTGGTCACCCTGCCCCAGCCGTTCCGCCGCGCTTCCAAGCTCTCCCGTCTGACCGCCTAGAAAGAGGGAAAACCAATAATGTCCACCGAGATCAAGGTGCCCACCCTGGGCGAGTCCGTCACCGAGGCCACCGTCGCCAAGTGGTTCAAGGCCGTGGGCGATGCCGTCCGCGCCGATGAGCCGCTGGTCGAGCTGGAGACCGACAAGGTCACCGTCGAAGTCAATGCGCCCTCCGCCGGAACCCTGACCGACATCGTGGCCGCCGCCGGCACCACCGTTGAAGTCGGCGCCCTGCTGGGCGTGCTGGGCGCCGCCGGTGCCGCCGCAGCCGCCGCTCCGGCCGCCAAGGCCGCTGCCCCGGCCGCTCCCGCCCCGGCCGCCGCCCCGGCGGCTCCCGCCGTCATGCCGTCGGCCAAGAAGATCGCCGCCGATGCCGGCGTCGACACCGGCGCCATCGCCGGCACCGGCAAGGACGGGCGCGTCACCAAGGGCGACGTGCTGGCCGCCGCCGCGGCTCCGGCTCCGGCTCCTGCCGCCGCCCCCAAGCCCGCCGCCCCCTCGGGGCCGCGCGCCAAGGCCGATTACGAGGAGCGGGTCAAGATGACCCGCCTGCGCAAGACCATCGCCGGCCGCCTGAAGGAAGCCCAGAACACCGCCGCCATGCTGACCACCTTCAACGAGGTGGACATGGGCGCGCTGTTCGACCTCAGGAACCAGTACAAGGACCAGTTCGAGAAGCGCCACGGCGTCAAGCTGGGCTTCATGTCCTTCTTCGTGAAGGCCTGCGTCGCCGCCCTGAAGGATTGGCCGGCGGTCAACGCCGAGATCGACGGCGAGGATCTGGTCTACAAGAAGTACTACGACATCGGCGTGGCCGTGGGCACCCCCCAGGGCCTGGTGGTGCCGGTGCTGCGCGGCGCCGACGCCCTGTCCTTCGCCGGCGTCGAGCAGGGCATCGCCGCCCTGGGCAAGAAGGCCCGCGACGGCAAGCTGTCCATGGAGGACCTGAGCGGCGGCACCTTCACCATCTCCAACGGCGGCGTCTACGGCTCGCTGATGAGCACCCCCATCCTCAATACCCCCCAGTCGGGTATCCTGGGGATGCACAAGGTGCAGCAGCGCCCCATGGTCATGTCCGACGGCTCCATCAAGGCGCGCCCGATGATGTACCTGGCGCTCTCCTACGACCACCGCATCATCGACGGCCGCGAGGCGGTGTCGTTCCTGGTGCGCGTCAAGGAGTGCATCGAGGACCCGCAGCGCATCCTGCTGGAAATGTAGGATCGTTTAACCACGAAGGCACGAAGACACGAAGGTTAAGAGAAGAAGATCAAATTCTTTTCCCTTCGTGTCTCTTCGTGCCTTCGCGTCTTCGTGGTGAAATTTCCTTCCTAGGGGGCATTCCATGTCCGAGAACTCTTTCGACGTCGTCATCATCGGCGGTGGCCCCGGCGGCTATGTCGCCGCCATCCGCGCCGCCCAGTTGGGCCTTAAAGTCGCCTGCATCGAGAAGCGCGGGAGCTTGGGCGGCACCTGCCTCAATGTGGGCTGCATTCCGTCCAAGGCGCTGCTGACCGCGTCGCACCACTACCACGCGTGCGCCCACGAGATGGGCTCGTTCGGCATCAAGGTGGGCAAGGTCGAGATGGACGTGGCCGGCATGATGGGCCACAAGGACAAGGTGGTGTCCGACAACACCAAGGGCATCGAGTTCCTGTTCAAGAAGAACAAGGTGACCTACATCGTCGGCGTCGGCGCCATCACCGCCCCGGGCCAGATCGAGGTGACGGCCAAGGACGGCGCCAAGTCCAGCGTGGCCGCCAAGCACATCGTCATCGCCACCGGCTCGGACGTCACGCCGCTTCCCGGCGTGGAGATCGACGAGGAAGTGATCATCTCGTCGACCGGCGCCCTGGCTCTCGCCAAGACGCCCAAGCACATGGTGGTCATCGGCGGCGGCGTCATCGGCCTGGAACTGGGCACCGTCTGGGGCCGCCTGGGCGCCAAGGTCACCGTCGTTGAATTCCTCGACCGCATCTTGCCGTTCAACGACGGCGAGGTGTCCAAGCAGATGCAGCGCCTTTTGGGCAAGCAGGGCATGGAGTTCAAGCTGGGCACCAAGGTCATCGGCATCACCAAGAAGGGCAAGACCGCCACCGTCACGGTGGAGCCCGCCGCCGGTGGTACGCCTGAGAAGATCGAGGCCGATTGCGTCCTGGTGGCCATCGGCCGCAAGCCCTACACCGACGGCCTGGGCCTGGATAAGGTCGGCGTGGCGCTGGATAAGCGCGGCTTCGTCCAGATCGACGGGCATTTCCGCACCAACGTCGCGGGCATCTACGCCATCGGCGACGTGGTCGGCGGCGCCATGCTGGCCCACAAGGCCGAGGAAGAGGGCGTCGCCCTGGCCGAGATCCTGGCCGGCCAGCACGGCCATGTGAACTACGAGGCCATCCCGGCGGTGGTCTACACCTGGCCGGAAGTGGCCAGCGTGGGCAAGACCGAGGAGCAGTTGAAGGCCGAGGGCATCGCCTACAAGGCTGGCAAATTCCCCTTCACCGCCAACGGCCGCGCGCGGTCCATGAACGAGGTCGACGGCTTCGTCAAGGTCCTGGCCGACGCCGCCACCGACAAGGTCCTGGGCGCCCACATCGTCGGCCCCAATGCCGGCGACCTGATCGCCGAGGTGGTCCTGGCCATGGAATTCGGCGCGGCCGCCGAAGACATCGCGCGCACCTGCCACGCCCATCCGGGCCTGGGTGAAGCGGTCAAGGAAGCCTGCCTCGCCGTGGACGGCCGCCCGCTGCACACGTAGTTTTTTCGTTCCCGATGCGGAAAAGGGCGCCCCTAGGGGCGCCCTTATTTATTTCGGCCTGGGACGGCGCTTCGGAACCGGCGGGAGATAACTACCCCTCCCGCACCTTCTCCCGCAGATACTCTGCAAAAGCAGCATCGACGGTCAGGATGTGGTCGCACAGCCAGCGCCGCAGCAAATCCACCAGCTCCTCGGCCACGTGATCCGGGCCGGAAATCATCAGGCGTTCGATCAGCACGTCCAGTTGGAAAATCAGGTATTCATGGTCGTAGCGGTGGGCGTCACGGTCGGGATAGCCCGTCCGCTCCATCCTGTGCTCCTCGCGCGCGAAGTGTTCCCGGGTGAACAGGCACAGGTCGGCGACCGCCTGGGTCACCATGTCGGCCCCCAGCCGGGCCGTGGAGAAAATCTGGTTCATCAGCGCGAACATCTCGCGATGGTCGTCGTCTTCCGCTTCCATGTTGAGCAGAAGGTCATCCGACCACTCGATCTTCTCGTTCCCCCATGAAACAATCCGATTCGAGGCCATATGACAGGTACTCCCTCACCTGACAGCGCCCATGGGGCGTCCCCAGCGCCTCCAGCTACGGTATACACCCTATGCTTGAATTGATACGGACCGAAAGTCATGGATCATTGTGGTGAGTGACAGCCCGTCCACGGGCGCCAAGGCGGTCTTCTGCCTGTGCAGCGCCGAGGTCCTGACCATGGTGGGCGTCTTCGCCTTCCCCGCCTTGCTGCCCGCCTTCGTGGGCGAATGGGGGCTCAGCAATACCGAGGCGGGATGGATTTCCGGCGTGCTGTTCGCCGGCTATACCGTGGCGGTACCGGTGCTGACCACACTGACCGACCGTATCGACGCCCGGCGGGTCTATCTGGTCGGCGCCCTGGTGGCGGGTATTTCCGGCCTGCTCTATGCGTTGATGGCGGAAGGGTTCTGGTCGGCGCTGTGCCTGCGTTTCGCGGCGGGGGTTGGGCTGGCCGGCACCTACATGCCGGGGCTGAAGGCCCTGGTCGACCGCACCCGGGGGCCGCAACAGGCCCGCTGGATCAGCTTCTACACCGCCTCGTTCTCGCTGGGCACCAGCGGATCGTTCATGGTCATCGGCGCCGTGGCGGAGATCTGGGGGTGGAAGGCGGCCTTCGCCCTGGCCGGCCTCTGCGCCCTGGCCGCCTTCGTGCTGGTCCTGGCGCTGCTGGAGCGGGCCGAGCCCACGCCCCCGGCAGGGCCGCCGGTCAATCCCTTCGATTTCGGCCCGGTCTTCCGCAACCGCGCCGCCATGGGCTACGTGCTGGGCTATGCCGCCCATGTGTGGGAGCTGTTCGGGGCGCGCTCGTGGATGGTGGCCTTCCTGGCCTGGGTGCTGGCCGCCCAGCCGGGCGCCGCCGGCCCGTCGCCCACCACCACCGCCACCATCGGCGCCCTGCTGGCCATGGGAGCCTCGCTGCTCGGCGCCGATCTCGCCCTGCGCTTCGACCGCCGCCGGGTCTGCGCCTTCGCCATGCTGTCCTCGGCCGCCCTGGCGGCGGTGATCGGCTTCCTGGGCGGCTTGCCCTATGGACTCGTGGTCGGGCTGATGCTGCTTTACAACGTGCTGATCCAGATCGATTCGGCGGCGCTCACCACCGGGGCGGTGATGGCGGCGGCGCCCGACCGTCGCGGCGCCACCATCGCCATCCACTCGCTGCTGGGCTTCGGCGCCGGCTTCATCGGGCCGCTGGCCTTCGGCATGGTGCTGGACGTGGCGGGCGGCGGGACCTCGTCCCTGGCCTGGGGCCTGGGCTTCGCCTCGCTGGCCGTGGTGGTGGGACTGGGGCCGCTGGCGCTCAGGCTCAGATGACCCTGAGGATCACCACCCCACCCTCTCC
>JAVBXM010000186.1 GCA_030824585.1 Phaeospirillum sp.
GTCCAGGGCCACATGGCGGGATGCCGCCTCGGCCACCATGGATTCCATGGCGGCCTGGGCGCGGGCCAGCCGCCCGGCGGTGGCGGCCAGCCGCCCGGCCGTCAGGCCCTCGGCGGCCAGATCGCCGGCCAGACGGCGCAGCCGCACCCGGGCGAAAGCGTCGTTGCGGTTGGAGGGATCGCTGATCCAGCCCTGGCCCCGCTGGCGCAGGGTGGCCTCCAGCCGGGTCCGCGGCACCGGCAGCAGCGGGCGCACCAGACGGCCCCAGGGAGTCGGGCGCTCCGCCGCCATGGCGGCCAGCCCCTCGAGCCCCGAGCCGCGCCCCAGGCGCAGCAGCAGCGTTTCCGCCTGGTCGTCCTGATGGTGGGCCAGGGCCAGATGCAGGATGCCCTCGGCGGCGCAGGCCTCGCCCAGCAGACGGTAGCGGGCGGCACGGGCCGCCGCCTGAAGATCGGATTCGGGCTTCGCCCCCTCCCAGGCCAGGACGCGGTGGGCGATACCGGCTCGGGCCAGCCACTCCCCCACCCGCGCCGCTTCGGCGGCGGACTCGGACCGCAGGCGATGGTCCACGGTCAGCGCCAGCACCTCCCCGCCCCGCTCCCGCGCCCAATCGGCAGCCAGCAGGGCCAAGGCCAGGGAATCGGCGCCGCCCGATACCGCCACCCCCAGGCGGGGCGCGGCCTCGAACGGCCCGAAAGGCGCCATCAGGCGGGAAAAATCGTCACCGCTCACCGGAGCGCGGGCATCCCGCCCGCTCCCCGATGGGTCGGTCACTTGCAGCCCAGGCGCTGCTTGTCGCCGGTGGCGGCCCGCTTGATGCGGTCGGCCATGCCGGGATGCTCGGCGAACAGCAGGGCGTAGGTGCGGCAGGCCTGATCCTTCATCTGGAGCTGGCCGAACGAGGCGCCCAGCTTGTAAAGCATGTCGGGGGCCTTGGTGTGGGTCGGGTACTTCTTGTAGGCCTCACCGAACAGCTTGGCCGAGGCGGCGAAGTCCTTGCGCTGCGAAAAGGCGATATCGCCCAGCCAGTACTGGGCATTGCCGGCCAGCTGATGGTTGGGATGGGCCTTGAGGAAGGCCTGGAAGCCCCGCTCCGCCCCGTCGTAGTCGCCCTTCTGGGCCAGGGCGTAGGCTTCCTCGTAGGCGGCCTGGGGGTCCTTGGGGGCGGCCTTGGCGGCGGCCTGGCTCTGGGCCTGAGCCTCGCCCTTCTTCAAGGCTCCGGCCGGCATGGAGCCCAGGTTCTGGGGACCGGGCGCCGGGCCGTCATTGTCGGCGGAATTGACGCCGGGCTGCGCGCCCTTGGGCGGAATCAGCACCGGCGCTCCGCTGGGCGTGGTGGTAGCCGAGGGACCGGGCATGCTCATGCCCTGCTGCGGCTGGGCGGCGGACGGGGATCCTTGGCCGCCCTTCGCTCCCTCCATGTCCTTGAAACGCAGGTCGATGTCGGCCTGCATGCGCTCCAACTGCTTGGCCAATTGCGAGGCCTTGAAATTGGCCTCCTCGATCTTGCCGGTGAGGAAGCGGTTGGCGTCCTCCAACTCGTTGATGCGGTCTTCCAGGCGCGATGCCATGGTTCCGGCCACGCTGCCGTCGCTGGCGGCCGGCGAACGCACCACGGTCGAACCGCCGCCACGCGCCGACTGGGCCTGCATGGTCATTAGGTCGCGCTCCAGCCGCTCGATGCGGTCGTAAAGGGCGCGGGTGTCGGCCTGCGCCCAGGCGGCGGAAATAGGAGCGGCGCCAAGCATCAGCGCGGCAAAGGCGGTGGCAAGAACCAGACGACGCACGGCCAACCTCATCTTCAAAACGGATGCGGAAGAATGACTATTGAACACGAACAAGGCAAGAGCAAGGCAAGCCGCCCTCCATTGGAAAAGAGGGGCCCAAAAAGAATAAGGCGCCCGCCCCCGCCGAAGCGGGGGGCAGGCGCCCCATTCTTTTCGTCCGTAAACGGCCTGATTAGTTCAGGACGGTCACGCCACGACGGTTCTGCGACCAAGCGGCCTCGTTCGAGCCCAGAGCGACGGGGCGCTCCTTGCCGTAGGAGACGGTCTTGACGCGAGCGGCGGCAACGCCGGCGGCCTTCAGGTACTCGGCCACCGAGTTGGCACGCTTCTCGCCCAGAGCCAGGTTGTACTCGCGGGTGCCGCGCTCGTCGGCATGACCTTCGACGGTCAGCGAGTAGTTCGGGTAGGCCTTCAGCCAAGCAGCCTGCTTGTCCAGAGTGGCCTTGGCGTCAGCGCGCAGGCTCGACTTGTCGAAGTCGAAGAAGACGCGGTCACCAACGTTGGCGACGAAGTCTTCCTTCGAGCCCTTGACGATACCCGAGCTGGCAGCCGGCGTGGTCTGGCCGGCGCCGCCCTTGGCACCGGTGTCGGACGGAGCGGATTCGCAAGCAGCCAGCAGAGCGGCGGCGGCAACGATGGTCAGGAAACGCAGTTTCATATTTGAGGACTCCCCCTCAATGCGACGCGGGAATGGAATAAGATCGGACCTTAGAGACTCCGCGCCGTCCAATCAAGGACGACACGCCCCACCAGTGACACCGTTAGCGATGGGACCCGATGTCACCGGATTAAATCCTAATCGGCGCGGACTATACAAACATAATTCTAGGGAATCAAGGGGGACCACGCAGGATCGGACCCGTCGATCGGTGTCAAAAGCACTCTTTCATTAACACCGGTCAGGTCGATGGTGTACAGGCGCACCACCTGCCCCCGGCCGCGCTCATCCGAAGGCGCTTCGCGGAAAAAGGACAGAACGCGGCCATTGGGAGCCCAGGTGGGGCCTTCCACCAGGAAACCCTCGGCCAGCAGGCGCTCGCCCGAGCCGTCGGTGCGCATGACACCTATGAAGAATTGCCCACCCTTTTGCTTGGTAAAGGCGATGAGATCGCCGCGCGGACTCCACACCGGGGTGGCGTAGCGGCCGTCGCCGAAGCTGATGCGCTGCGGGTTCGAGCCGTCGGCCGCCATGACGTAGATCTGCTGCCCGCCGCCACGGTCGGATTCAAAGGTGATCTGCTGGCCGTCGGGCGAATAGCTGGGCGCCGTGTCGATGGCCGGGTGGAAGGTCAACTGCCTCTTCTGCCGGGTCAGCAGGTTCATCTCGTAGATTTCGGTATTGCCGTTCTCGGCCATGCTGAAGATGACCTTGTTGCCGTCGGGCGAGAAGCGCGGCGCGAAGGTCATACCCGGGAAATTGCCCAACGATTCCCGCCGGCCGGTATCCAGGTTGAAGATGTAGACCCGGGGCACGCCCTTGAAATACGACAGATAGGTGATCTCGCGGGCGCTGGGCGAGAAGCGGGGCGTCAGCACCAGTTCCGAACCATCGGTGAGGAAGCGGTGATGCTCGCCGTCCTGATCCATGATGGACAGGCGCTTCTTGCGGTCGTTCTTGGGACCGGATTCCGCGATGTAGACGATCTGGGTGTCGAAATAGCCGTCCTCGCCGGTCACCCGCTTATAGATGGCGTCGGCCACCTTGTGGGACAGGCGGCGCCAGTCCTGGGGCGAGGCCGACAGGGTCCAGCCGGTCATGTAGGCTTCGTTGAACACGTCCCACAGGCGGAATTCCACCCGGATGCGGCCATCGGCGCCGCTTTCCACCTTGCCGCTGACCAGGGCCTCGGCATTGATGGCCTTCCAGTCGGGAAAGCGCGGGCCGGCCTGCAGACTGGCCGCCGTCTGGATGAACGCCTTGGGATCGATGGGCTTGAACAGCCCCGACCGCTCCAGGTCGGCGGACACCACCCGGGCGATGTCGGCGCCGATGCGGGTGTCCTGGGGCTGGCCCCCGGCGAAGTCGGGAATGGCGATGGGCAGCGGCTTCATCTGGCCGCGGGTGATGTCGATACGCACCTCGGCATTGGCGGGCAGTGCCGCCAGGACCCCGAGGACGACGAAGGCGGCCAGCGCCGCGAGCGAGCGAATGCGTGACATGAGGATCATCTTCCTGCCGCGAACTTGGGGTTGAAGGCCAAGGTGAAATCTCGGAACTGTTCGTACTTGTCCGCCGGAATGGGCAGCGGGCTGGCGGCGCGCACGGCGCGGCGAGCGCTGTCGGCGGCGGCCTGGTAATAGGGGTTCATCATCATCATGGGGTCCATCTGGACCTCGGCGGCGGTGACGGTGCCGTCGGGCAGCACCGAGACCTTGATCATCACCACCAGCTTGTCGGCGTCCTTGGCCCCGGCCGGCACGTTCCAGAACCGCTCGATATGGGCGCGGATGCGGTCGCGCTCGGTCATGGAGACCGGCTCCAGCGGATTGTGCGACGCCGAGCCGCGCACCGATTGCGGCGCGGTCTGGGTGGCGGTCTTGTTCTCCGGCACCGAGGGCTTCAGCTTCTCGGTGGACTTGAGCAGCGTGTCCAGCTCGTCCTTGGGCGTCGGCTTCTTCTTGTCCACCGACTTCAGCAGGGAATCCAGCTCGTCCTTGACGCCCTTGGGCTTCTTGGGCGGCTCGGGACGCGGCTCGGGCTTGGGCGGCG
>JAVBXM010000023.1 GCA_030824585.1 Phaeospirillum sp.
CGGCCTCGTTGCGCAGTTCCCGCACATTGCCGGGCCAGTCGTGGGCGAGCAGCGCCCGCAGGTCGCCCTCGGCCAGGGCCGGCGGATTGCGTCCGTGGGCGGCGGCGGCGCGGGCGGCGAAGCTCTCGAACAGCGGGACGATATCGTCCGGCCGCTGGGCCAGGGGCGGCAGGCGGATTTCCGCCACGTGCAGGCGGTAATACAGATCCTCGCGGAAACGCCCCGAACGCACCTCGGCCAGCAGATCGGCCTTGGCGGCGGTGATCACCCGCACGTCGACGGGAATGGTGCGGTTGCCGCCCAGCGGCTCGACGCATTGCTCCTGCAGCACCCGCAGCAGCTTGGCCTGCAGCGCCAGCGGCATGCTTTCCACCTCGTCGAGGAACAAGGTGCCACCGTCGGCATGCTCGATCTTGCCGGCGCGGCGCTGCATCGAACCGGTGAAGGCCCCGGCCTCGTGGCCGAAGAATTCGCTTTCGAACATGGTCTCGGGAATGGCGGCGCAGTTGACCGCCACGAAGGGCCTGGCGGCGCGCGGGCCGTAATCGTGCAGGCAGCGGGCCGCCAGTTCCTTGCCGCAGCCGGTGTCGCCGAAGATCACCACGTTGAGCGGCAGGACGGCCAGTTCCTGCAGGTCGGCCCGGACCTTCTCCATGGCCCGCGACGGGCCGATCAGGCGGCGCGCCATGTCGTCGCCGGCCCCCAGCGCCCGCAGCCGCCGGTTCTCCAGCACCAGGCGCCGCTTCTCGCAGGCGCGGGCCACCGCCTCGGCCAGGCGCTCGGGGACGAAGGGCTTCTCGATGAAGTCGTAGGCGCCCTCGCGCATGGCCTCCACCGCCAGCGGAATGTCGCCGTGGCCGGTGACCAGGATCACCGGCAGGTCGCAATCCAGGACCTGGGCCGCCCGCAGCAGCCCCAGCCCGTCCATGCCGCCCGGCATGCGCACGTCGCTGACCACGATGCCGGCGAAATCCTTGGACAGCCGGGAAAGCGCCGCCTCGGGCCGGGCCAGCACGGCCACGTCGTATCCCGCCAGTCCAAGCCATTGCTTGACGGCGATCCGCATGGGTTCCTCGTCGTCGACGAACAGAATCTGACCGGCGCTCATGCCAGGACCATAACCGAGCCGGCGTGAAAATCAAATTGCCGGGGACTTGCCTCCTGTGTTTGCCTCTCGCCCATGACCCAGTCGCCCACCCCGTCCATCGCACCGCCCAGCCGCCCCATCGCCGGGATGCTGGTGCTGGCGGCGTTGCTGGGCGGGTTGGTGGTGGCCTGGGTCTATCGGCAGGCCCGGACCGAGGCGCTGGACAACGCCCTGGTCACCGGGCAGCAGCGCCTGGGCCTTTATGCCTCGACCATCCGCGCCGCCCTCGACCGCTTTTCCTACCTGCCGGCCACCATCGCCCTGGACCGCCAGGTGATCGAGGTGCTGAGCGGCAATCCGGCCCAGGCCGCGGCGCTCAGCACCAAGCTGGAGACCATCAACACCAGCGCCCGCTCGGCCTCGCTTTATGTGATGAACGCGCGCGGCGTGACGGTGGCGGCCAGCAACTGGCGTACCGAGACCTCGTATGTGGGCAACGATTACAGCTTCCGCCCCTATTTCACCCAGGTGATGACCACCGGGGTGGGGCGGTTCTTCGGCATCGGGGTGACCACCAAGCTGCCGGGTTATTTCCTCGCCTCGGCGGTGCGCGGTGCCTCGGGCGAGGTCATCGGCTCGGTGGTGGTCAAGATCGACCTGGAGACCCTGGAGGAGGATTGGGGCGGCGGCGACGGCGCGGTGATGGTCACCGACGAGGACGGCATGGTGATCCTGACCAGCCGGCCCCAGTGGAAATACGCCGTCGACGGCCCGGTGACGGCCCAATTGCGCCACAAGCTCGACGTCACCCAGCGCTACGGCGCCGTCCCGCTGCATCCCCTGGAGCGCCGCGCGCTGCTGCAACTGGGCGAGGCCGCCCGGCTGGAGCGCGTCGGCGAGTCCACCTTCGTGGCCCAGGCCCAGGCCCTGGACGAGGAAGGCTGGGCCATCCATTATCTGGCCGACTGGGAGGCCATGGAAAGCAATGTGCGCTCCACCGCCGCCCTGGCCGGGCTGGGCTGGATCGCCTTCATCCTGCTGCTGCTCTATTTGCGGCAGCGGCGTCTGGTGCTCAAGGCCAAGCTGGACGCCCGCGATACCCTGGAAGCGCTGGTAGCCCAGCGCACCGAGGCGCTGAGCGCCGAGATCGTCGAGCGCCAGCGCACCGAACGCCATCTGCGCGAAACCCAGGACGAGCTGATCCATGCCGGCAAGATGGCCGCCCTGGGTCAGATGTCGGCGGCCATCGCCCATGAACTCAACCAGCCGCTGGCCGCCATCCAGACCTTTGTCGCCAGTTCACGCATCTTCCTCGAGCGCGGCGATGCCGAGACCACCGGAACCAATCTCTCCATGATCGACGACCTGTGTCGCCGCATGGCCGAGATCATCCGCCATCTGCGGGTTTTCGCCCGCAAGAGCCCGGTGGCGTCGCAGGCCGTGGACCCCGCCGCCTCGGTCAGCCGCGCCGTGGCGTTGCTGGCGGTGCGGCTGCGCCAGGCCGACATCGACCTGGTGTGGACTCCGCCCCAGGGGCTGCGGGTGGCCGGCGATCCCGGACGCCTGGATCAGGTGTTCGTCAACCTGCTGGCCAACGCCATCGACGCGGTGGCCGATGCCCCGGCCCGGCGCATCCTGCTCGACGCGGTGCCGGTGGGCGGCGAGGTGGTGGTCGCCGTGGCCGACAGCGGTCCCGGCCTGCCGCCCGAGGTGGTCGATCGAGTTTTCGAGCCGTTTTTCACCACCAAGGAGGTGGGCGAGGGGCTGGGGCTCGGCCTGTCGCTGTCCTACGGCATCATCCGCGACATGGGCGGCTCCATCCGTGCCGAGAACCGGGCGGGGGGCGGCGCGGTATTCATTATTACCCTGCCGAATGTGAGTGGGTTCACATAACCATGGAAATAGTGAGTCATTTCTGCAACACCAGGGACTCGCCCGATGGAAAAGTGAACGCAGTGTGAATGCATGTGTTGACGCAATGAATCAGCATGTGATTCTATCCCCTTCATGTTACAGGAACTTCTCAGCCGTTGTCGTCGCGTCGTCGGACCGATGATCGGGCTTGGCGCCGTGGCCTATTTCACCTACCACACCGTTGAAGGTGATCGCGGAGTGCTGGCCTATTTCCGGTTGCAGGGGGAAATTCTCGAAGCCGAGATGCACCTGTCCCGGGTGGCGTCCGAACGTACCGAGATGGAGCACCGGGTGCAGCTCCTGCGCCCCGACCACCTTGACCCCGACATGCTGGAAGAGCGGGCCCGCATCATGCTGAACATGGGGCGCGAGGGCGAGGTCGTGGTGTTCGACAAGCGGCGCTAGACGCATCGTGCGTCATATGTGACGCGCCATGGTCCAGTTTGCCCCTCGCCGGGCGCAGCCCTCCGGCCGGTCCAGGGCCAATCCACATTCAGGGAATTCGGCCGATTCCGGGGTGGAGCCGCTTCCGGGAAGAGAGTTCAGACACAGATGAACACAGATGAACACAGATGAATTAAGAGAATCTCTTATCTGTGTCCCGCGTAGCGGGAATCTGTGTTCATCTGTGTCTCATTCCACGGCCTATCCGCTTGAATATGGATTGGCCTTAGCCGGCCTTTTTCGGCACCTTCTTGCAGCGCGCCCGTCCCATGCTGGTGATCCGGCATTCGGTGATTTCCTCCCACAGGCGGATCACCAGGAAGATTTCCGTCTCGCGGTATTCGATCAGCACGTTCTGGAACGAGGTGGTTTCCAGGATGGGACGCGCCGTCAGGTCGCGGAACACCAGCAGCGGGCAGGCCTTGACCCGGTCGCAGATGGCGACCGATTCCAGGCTGATCAGGGTGGTCCCGCGCGAGCGTCCGACGCTGAGCCGTATCGGCCGGCCGGCCGCCGCCGCCTTCCGGTAATGGGCGGTGCCCCATTTGCGGGCGGCGGCCAGTTCCGGCGTGCTGGGGTCATAGGCGAATTCGACGAAGATGCGGTTGCCTTCCAGGGTCTCGGCCCGGGCCGGGGGGATGGTCAGGGCCATGACGGCCATGATGGTCAAGAGCAGTCCTCGCATGGCCCCCTCATGCCAGAGCATGGGGTAAAAGTCGATGACATTGGGGGGGGCGGTTGAGGTAGTGTCCCCGCCGTGGTTCCGGCACTTCGAGGTCGCGCGTGTTCAAGCTTCTCGCCCGCATCGGTATCGACGGTTTCCTTCTGGGGCTGGTCTCCATGGTGGGACTGGCCTGGGTGCTGCCCGATTTCGGCAAGAGCGGCGGCCATCTCCACATGGATGCCGTCACCGTCTATGGCGTGGCGCTGGTCTTCCTGCTCTACGGCCTGACCCTGCCGCCCGAGCGCATGAAGGCCGGACTGGTGAACTGGCGCCTGCACCTGCTGGTCCAATGCTCCACCTTCGTGCTGTTTCCCGTCCTGG
>JAVBXM010000091.1 GCA_030824585.1 Phaeospirillum sp.
GGGCCGGCTGCGCCGGGCGGCTGACGCGCGGGCCGACGCCGTGGCGCGCGATCAGATGGGCGCTAAGGGCCTCCAAATGGCCGCATTCGAAGAATACTGCCGGAGACAGGGTGATGCCGTAAGCGGTGGAGATGGTATCGGCCAGCCGGGTCAGCGAAATGGAATCAAAACCGAGATCATGGAAGGCGTCGCGCGGATTGACCTGCTCCGGGGCAAATTTCAGCAAGTCGGCGGCAAGGCGGCGCAGCTCCAGTTCCAGGCGGGCGACGGCATCATCCGGGGCGGCGGGCTGCGGCGCGATGGGGGGAGAGTCGGATGCCAGTCCTGCGGCGGTGGCCAGGCGCAGCCCCTCCATCCGGGCCAGGGGGAGACCGTCCGCACCGAGGAACCACAGGCCGAAGCAGCCTTCGCCTTCGGGCCGCGCCAGCACCTGGGTGACGGCTCCGCCCGGTGAAGGCAGATGGAGGGCGGCAATCTCGGCGATCGCCCTGTCATCCGCCTGGGGGGCGGCCAGCAGCAGGGCCTGGAACGCGGCGCCCAGGGCGGGGGCGGGCAGTTGGACCCGGCGCTTGAAGTGGTCCTGCTGCGGCGGATCGGGGATCAGGCTGCACAGCACGCCGCCATCGCTCAGCCTGCGGGCGCGGGCCACCGTCTCCAGATAGGGCCGGAAATCGAAGCCGCGCTGGCGCAAGACGGGATAGGGGTCGAGGTCTTCCGCCCCGTCCAGGTTCAGCCGAGGTGGCGGCTCGGCGGCGGTCCCGGTGGGGCTGGCGGTGCCATCCGCCCATAACCGGGAGTCGCCGTCCGCCGTCACCGTTTCCAGCCGCACCCGCAGGCCATCGGCGGTGGGAGCGAGGCTGGCGGCGAGGGTGCTCACCCGGTTCCAGTCCACCTCCTGGTGGATGGTCAGGGCAGAGAGGGCCAAGCCTCCCTCCAGCCCGGCGATATGGGCCAGCGCCGCCACGGCCTCCGCCGCCGCCAGCGGCAACAGGGTGATGGCGCCGTTGCGCTTATAGGCATAGTCCAGCACCTCGGTCAGATGCAGGTCGGTCCCATAGCGCAGGCCGGACAAGTCGGAATGATTTCTGCCCACCAGGGGATGCAACTTGAGCCTCGCCCCCAGTGGCTGCACCACCGAGGGGGCGTCGGCGAATTCGGGGTACCAGCACCGCACCTGTTCGAAGGGATAGGCCGGCAGCGACAGACGGCGGGGTTGCCGGCCGGCCTGCAACCGATCCCAATCCACGTTGGCGCCGCTGATCCAGGCCGCGGCCACCTGGTCAAGATTGCGGCGCTCGATGGCCTCGGCCAGTCCGGCGGTCTCCGGGTCCTTGTCCAGGATCGAGCGGGTGAAATGGGGGGCCGCCTGGGGCCGGTCCAGCAGCGCCGCCACCGCCGCCAGCGCCGCCTTCCGGTCATCGGCCACCAGGGCCAGGCGGCAGGGCAACTCGTTGCGGCCGACCTGCAGGGTGTAGGCCAGATCGGCCAGATCCTGATCCGGGCAGGCCTCGATATGGGCGTGGAAGCGCTGGATCACCTTGGCCAGAGCGGCTTCGCTCATGGCGGAGAACACCAGCAACTGCGGCTCCGGCGCGGCCGCGACGGTGGCCGGCGGCCGGAATTCCTCGATGACGATATGGGAGTTCATGCCGCCGGCGCCGATAGAGGTCACTCCGGCCCGGCGGGGCAGCTCCTCCCCGTTCTCGTCGCGCAGGCGCTGCCACGGCGCCAACTGGCGCTGGACGGTGAAGGGGGTCTTCTCGAAGGCGATATTGGGGTTGAGCTCCTCGGCATGCAGCGACGGCGCCAACTGGCCGTGCTTGAGCTGCATCAGGACCTTGACGATCCCGGCCAGTCCCGACGCTCCCAGCAGATGGGCGACATTGCCCTTGACCGTACCGATGGGGCAGACCTGGACCGCCGCGGTGGATTTGCGGAACACCTGGGTCAGCGCCTTGATCTCGATGGGATCGCCCAGGCTGGTACCCGAACCGTGTCCTTCCACGTAGCCGATGGTGCGGGCCTCGATCCCGGCATCATCAAGGGCCTGCTCGATGGCCACCGCCTGCTGGTGGGGATTGGGCACGGTGAAGCCGTTGCGGATTCCGGCATTGCTGATGGCGGTGCCGCGAATGACGCCGTAGATGTGGTCGCCGTCGCGCTTGGCATCGGCCAGGGTCTTCAGCACCAGGGCGCCGACGCCTTCGCCGAGGATGGTGCCGTCGGCGCCCAGGCCGTAGCCGCGAATGACCTCGGCGGTCTTGCTGGTGAAATGCTCCTGCGAGGTGGCGATCAGCTTCTGGGGATGCAGCAGCAGGCTGACGCCCCCGGCCAAGGCCATCTTGCAGCGTCCCGCCCGCAGCATGTGCACCGCCTCGTGCACGCAGGTCGACGAGGCCGAGCACATGGTGTCGAGGAAGTAGGACGGCCCGGTGAAGCCGTAGAAATACGACACCATGTTGGGAATGGTGCCGGTATAGCTGCCGCTGGCCAGGGCGCCGCGCATCAGCATGTTCTGGAAACCGTAGAGGTCGTATTCGTTGGTCATGGACCCGACGATGACCGCCACGTCGCCGCCGAAACGGCCGTGCAGGGTTTCCCGGGAATAGCCGGCATCCTCGAAGGCCTCTACCGATGCTTCCAGGAACAGCCGGACCTCCGGCGATATCAACTCGGCTTCGTATTGGGAAATGCGGAAATAGCGCGGGTCAAAGGCGTCGATGCGATCGAGGAAGGCGCCGGTGCGCACCACCGTCTTGCCCAGAACATCACGCTCGGGATGCAACAGAGCGGCATGGTTCCAGCGGTCGGCGGGATAGGGCTCAAAGCCGTGCCGGCCCTGGGCCAGCATGGTCCAGAAGTCCTGCTGGTTGGTGGCCTTGGACACCCGCAGGGACAGGCCGATGATGGCGATATCGTGGGTATCGTGGTCCTGGGCGGGGGACTGGCGCCGCACCTCCGCCGTTGCCTGCGCCGGCTGGGCCGGGGGGGGAATAGGCTCCGGCTCCGGCTCGGTCTCGGCCAGCAGGGCGGCCAGGGCGTCGCCATGCTCTTCGGCGAGATGGCCGGCGATGCCGTTAAGGTCCACGTATTCGAAAAACAGGGTCTTGGAGAGCGGCCCCAGCGTCTCTTCCAGCCGGGTGGTGGCATCGACGATGGCGATGGAATCCAGGCCGTATTCATCGAGCTTGCGGTTGGCCCGGATCTGGTCGGGCTCCAGTTGCAGCACCTCGGCCAGCAGGGCGCGCACGAAATCCCGGGTGCGGCCGACCAGGTCGGATGTGCCGGGCGTGGGGGCGGTCTGGCCGGAATCGGTGGGGTGTCCCAATTCGGCCAGGCTCTGGCGCAGCGTCGCGGCCTCGCCGTACAGCACCGTCACCCGCCCGGTGCCGGCGGCCAGGATCCGGTCCAGAGCGTCCAGCCCCGCCGGTCCGGGCATGGGCACCGTGCCGAACCGCCGGTGCAGGGCGGTCAGAGTGGCACTGTCCACGCTCATTCCACCCTCGGCCCATAGCGGCCAGGCGATGGACACGGTGGTGCCGCGTCGCTCGCCCTTCGCCGCCAGGGCGTTACGGTGATCGGCGAAGGCATCCAGGAACGCGTTGGCGGCGCCATAGCCGCCTTGCCCGGCATTGCCGAAGGTGGCGGCCACCGACGAGCACAGCACGATGAAATCCAGGGGAGCATCCCTGGTGGCGGCATCGAGATGCAGGGTTCCCGCCAGCTTGGGAGTGAAGACCGCGGCATCGGCGGCGGCGTCATGGACCAGGATGAAGCCGTCATCGAGAACGCCGGCGGCATGAATGATGCCCTTCAGCGGCCCGATCCCGGCAGCGACCCGGCGCACCGCCTCGCCGTCCCCCATGTCGCAGGGCAGATAGCGCAGCTGGACCCCCTCGACCTCCAGGCCGGTCAGATCCGCTTGCGGCCTGCGGCCACTGAGCACCAGCTTGCGCGCACCCCGGGCAATCAGCCAGGTGGCGAAGATCCGCCCCAGCCCGCCCAGGCCGCCGGTGATCCAATAGACCCCCTCGGGGTCGAGAACCGGCTGTGCCGGCGGCAGGGTGATTTCCTCCGTCACCCAGGCGTGGCGTCGTCCGCCGACGTCGTAGCGCAGCTCGCTCCAGGCATCGCTTCGGCGGCGCTCCGCGGCGATCAGGGGGGCCAGAGTCGCGGCCTCCAGCGGGCCTTCGATTCGGATCACCGATCCTTCCAGCTTGGGCTGCTCGATGGCGGCGGTGCGCAGCAGGGCGGCCAGAGGCGCGGTCAGGGCGGCGGGCAGCGTGGCCGGGACGAGAACCAGGATCTGCTGACGCGAGCGGGGCTTGGTCCGCAGAATGGTGGCGATCCGGCCATGCAGGGCGGCGTACCAGGATTGAACGGTGGCTGGCCAGTCCTCGGGATCGGCGGCGGGCAATGCCACCGCCCCCGGAACGTGCTCCGCCGGGATTTCGGCCAGAACGACGGTGGTGTCCATGGGGGCGGAGCGG
>JAVBXM010000037.1 GCA_030824585.1 Phaeospirillum sp.
CGGCGACACCGTCTGGGTGTCGGGCAGTGTCGGTGACGGCGCCCTGGGACTTAAGGCCATTCGCGGACAATTGCCGGGCCTGTCCGCCGTCCATGGGGAGTTTCTCGCCGGGCGCTACCGCCTGCCCCGGCCCCGGGTGAGCCTCGGCCCCCGGCTGGTGGGGCTGGCCCATGGCGCCATGGACGTGTCCGACGGCCTGGTCCAGGACCTGGGGCATATGTGCCGGGCCTCGGGCCTGGCGGCGCGCGTCGAGGCGGGGCGGGTGCCGCTGTCGCCGGCCGCCGCCGCCGCCCTGGCCGGGGACCAGTCCCTGCTTGCCTCGGTGCTGGCGGGAGGCGATGATTACGAAGTGCTGTTCACCACGCCGCCCGAGGCGGCGGAGGGCATCGCCCGCCTGTCGGTCGCGTTGGGCGTGGCGCTCACCGCCATCGGCTCCATGATGCCGGGCGAGGGGGGCAAGGTGACGACGATTGGCGGAGATGGCGGGGAAATCACCGTCGGCCAAGGTGGATGGCGCCATTTCCAAGCGGGGGATTAGTATTTGGTCCGGTTGATTTTCATGGTGGTGGCTTTGCTGATGCTGATCGGCGCGGTCATCGGCGGCCTGTATTTCTGGGGCGTCGATCCGTTGGCCAAGCTGGGCATCACCGCGCCCATGATGAGTAAGGAGCCGGCCGCTCCGCCGCCGCCGCCGCCGCCGGTTTACGTGGATTTCGGCCTGCTGATCGTGCCGGTGATCCAGGATCGCGAGGTCAAGAAGCAGGCGGAAATGATCGTCCGTCTCGAGGTCGATCCAAAGAACAAGGAAATCGTCGCCAAGAATTTGCCGCGCCTGCAGAACGCCTATCTGGCCGAGATGATCACCTATCTGGGCAATACGGTGAAGGAAGGCCAGCCCCTGGATGTTCCCGCCATCCGCCGCCGCCTGACCATGGCGGCCGAAAAGACTCTGGGGGGAGTCTACGTCAAGGATGTGGTCGTCGAGAACCCCAACCTGAAATAGCCTCCACCCGTTCGGTTAGTCCCAAAGGCGATTCGTCCCTGCCCGAAGGTGCGGGAGACTCCCGGTAAAGATGGATGTGCGGTGCTGAAATTGCCCCGGACAATGAAATTTCATCGCAATAATTCCAGAATATCGCCGTGATGCGAGCATTTTATTGCATCCGCAAGGTTCTTCTGGCAGTTTCTCCACGCTTCCGTCGTTCCCATCGCGCCTGGCCCATGCGGCTGGGCATTTGGCGGTGAGGCGACGCCAAGAAGATACATCAGGGGACTCGAACCACATGACCTACCTCTTCGTGATCGCATGCGGCGTTCTGGCGCTGCTGTACGGGGTCTACGCCATCAAGTCGGTGATGGCGACCTCGGCCGGCACCGCCCGGATGCAGGAAATTGCCGCTGCCGTGCAGGAAGGCGCTGCCGCCTACCTGAACCGGCAGTACACCACCATCGCCATGGTCGGCGTCGTCGTCGCCATCATCCTGGCCGCCCGCCTGGGCATCTATCAGGCCGTCGGCTTCGTCATCGGCGCGGTGCTCTCGGGCGTCGCCGGCTACGTGGGCATGAACGTTTCCGTTCGCGCCAACGTCCGCACCGCCGAGGCTGCCCGTTCGGGTGGCATGCAGCAGGCCCTGGACGTGGCCTTCAAGTCGGGTGCCATCACCGGTCTGCTGGTGGTTGGTCTCGGCCTGATCGGCGTCGCCGGTTACTACATGATCCTGAAGAACGTCGGCATCGACCCGCGCGGCCTGCTCGAGGCCCTGGTGGCCCTGTCGTTCGGCGCCTCGCTGATCTCCATCTTCGCCCGTCTGGGCGGTGGCATCTTCACCAAGGGCGCCGACGTGGGCGCCGATCTGGTGGGCAAGGTCGAAGCGGGTATCCCCGAGGATGACCCCCGCAACCCGGCCGTGATCGCCGACAACGTTGGCGACAACGTCGGCGACTGCGCCGGCATGGCCGCCGACCTGTTCGAGACCTATGCGGTGACCGTGGTCGGCACCATGCTGCTGGGCTCCATCTTCTTCACTGGCGTTGCCCAGGAACAGATGATGATGCTGCCGCTGATCATCTGCGGCGTGTGCATCTTCGCCTCCATCGTCGGCACCTTCTTCGTGAAGCTCGACGCCACCAACAACATCATGAAGGCGCTGTACAAGGGCGTCATCGTGACCGCCGTGCTGTCGGCGATCTTCGTCGCCGTCATCATCAATGTCTATCTGGGTGGCTTCGGCGCCACCTTCAAGACGGCCACCCTGACCATCACCGGCATGGACCTGTTCATGTGCGCCATCATCGGTCTGATCGTCACCGGCCTGCTGGTGTGGATCACCGAGTACTACACCGGTACCGATTACCGTCCGGTCAAGTCGGTGGCCCAGGCCTCGACCACCGGTCACGGCACCAACGTGATCCAGGGTCTGGCGGTTTCCATGGAAGCCTGCGCGCTCCCGGTGATCGTCATCTCCGTCGCCATCATCGTGTCGTACAAGATCGCCGGCCTGTTCGGCATCTCGGTGGCCGCGACCACCATGCTGGCCCTGGCCGGCATGATCGTGGCCCTGGACGCCTACGGCCCGGTGACCGATAACGCCGGCGGCATCGCCGAGATGGCCGAGCTGCCCAAGGAGGTCCGCAAGACCACCGACGCTCTCGACGCCGTCGGCAACACCACCAAGGCCGTCACCAAGGGCTATGCCATCGGCTCCGCCGGTCTGGCCTCGCTGGTGCTGTTCGCCGCCTACACCGAGGACCTGAAGCACTACTTCCCCAAGCTGAACATCACGTTCAGCCTGGAAGACCCCTTCGTGGTCGTCGGCCTGTTCCTCGGCGGTCTGCTGCCCTACCTGTTCGGTGCCATGGGCATGCAGGCGGTGGGTCGCGCCGCCGGTTCGGTGGTGGTGGAAGTCCGCCGTCAGTTCAAGGAAATCCCCGGCATCATGGAAGGCACCGCCAAGCCCGACTACGGTCGTGCCGTGGACATGCTGACCAAGGCCGCCATCAAGGAGATGATCATCCCCTCGATGCTGCCCGTGCTGTCGCCGATCGTGCTGTACTTCGTCATCCTGCTGACGGCCGATCAGAAGGCCGCCTTCACCTGCGTGGGTGCCATGCTGCTGGGCACCATCGTCACCGGCCTGTTCGTCGCCATCTCGATGACCTCGGGCGGCGGCGCTTGGGATAACGCCAAGAAGTACATCGAGGACGGCCATCATGGTGGCAAGGGTTCCGACGCCCACAAGGCGGCGGTGACCGGCGACACCGTCGGCGATCCCTACAAGGACACCGCCGGCCCCGCCGTCAACCCGATGATCAAGATCATCAACATCGTCGCCATCCTGCTGTTGGCCATGGTTGCCGGTCACTAAGACCGACAATCAGCCGACAACAGGCTGAAACGGAAAACCCCGGTCGGAAACGACCGGGGTTTTTTGCTGCGGGCGCCGCCGTCGGCGCGCCATCCGGAACACGGAGGCAAGGCGGACAGACGCGAATGCCCGGATCGGGTCCGGGCATGGCGGGTGAAATGATGCGAAGGAAGATGGGGCGGGAAGCCTTCTACTTCTTGTCGGCCCCGGGAGACTTGGAGAAGCGGCCCACATTGCCCATCAGCTGCTGCAGGACGGTTATTTCCTTGCCGGCGGTGGGGGTTTCCCGGGCCACCGGGACCACGTTCTTGCCGTCCTCCAGGCCGCGATTGTCGATGGCCCGCACGGTGCCGGCGCGGTCGAAGACCACGGTGATCACCTTGCGCTCCTTGATCACCGGTTCGAAGAACGCCTCGCGCTCGGTGATGGCGGAGATGTAGTGCCAGGTTTCCTCACCGAACGGAGTGATGTTCGACGGAGTCCCCAGCAGGGCCTGCACGTCCTCGCGGGTGCTGGTGCCGATCTTGACCTGGGCCAACTGCTCGGGCGGCGGCTGGTTGCCGCGCACCTCGACGATGGGGGTGCAGGCGGCCGACGCCGCGACCAGGGCGGCCGCGACCAGGGAACGGTAAGGAAGTGATGTCTTTTTCATTCGCTACGACGCCGAGGCATTGACGACAGACGGCCCCATGACCAATGTGGGGAGGGGCCAACGTGTGGGGAACATTGGCCCCCTATCGCCGCCTTGTCAACGCCGTCGCCCTTCCGGGGCGGGCCTTCGGGACCCAAAGATGCCTTTTCGCAAATTCTTCCAGCGCCGGCGCCGCGAGCAGATCGCCCACGATCTCTACGTGGTGGTGATCAACCAGGCCCGGCGGCCGGACTTCTATGTGCGCCTGTCCGTTCCAGATACCCTGGACGGCCGCTTCGACCTGATCGTCTTGCATGCCTTCCTGGTCATGCGCCGCCTGCGCCAGGTGGCGGAGGGGGAGGGAGGAGAACAGGCCCGCGAGGTGGCCCAGGCGCTGTTCGACCTGATGTTCGCCGATATGGACCAGAACCTGAGGGAGCTGGGGGTCGGCGACATGTCGGTGGGCAAAAGGATCAAGCAGATGGCCCGCGCCTTCTATGGGCGCGCCGCCGCCTATGACGATGCCCTGGCGGCCGATGGGGCCGGCTTGGCCGAGGCGCTGCGCCGCAACCTCTATGGTACGGTCGAGGGGGATCTGGACCCGGCGGTCGTCCAGCGGGTCGCGGCCTATCTGGTGGCCCAGGCCGCCCATCTGGCCGGACAGGATGCCGGCGCCCTGCTGGAGGGGCGTGTGGCGTTCACGGCGCCGGAAGGGGATTCATGATGACCGAGGAGACCTCGCCCTTTTCCCATCCGCTGCTGGTGGACAAGATTCCCGCCCGGGGAAGCCGCCTGCATGTGGAGCCCGGCGTCGAGGAGCGCGCGTCCGTCGCCCGCTGGCTCAATCTGCGGGATGTGGCTGAAATGTCTGCCGATTTCCAGATCAACCCCATGGGCAAGACTGGGCTGATCCGTGTCAACGGCCGGTTGACGGCGCGGGTGACGCAGTCTTGCGTGGTCACCCTGGCTCCGGTGGAGACCGTGGTGGACGAGGAAATTTCCCTCACCTTCGGTCCGCCCGACGACGAGGCAGAGGATGAGATGGAGGAAATCGAAATCGACTTCCACGAGGCCGACCCGCCCGACCCGATCATCGACGGCGTCATCGACCTGGGAGCGGTGATGGTCGAGCATCTGGCCCTGGGCATCGACCCGTTTCCACGTGCCGAGGGGGCCGAATTCGCCCCGCCGGAAGACAGGGCCGAGGCCCCGGAACCCAAGGCGAATCCCTTCGCCGTTCTGGCCTCGCTCAAACAAAAAAGGTGAGGGGGGTCAGCATCCCCTTGCGACCCGTCGCCTTTTTGGCTAATAAACCACCCTTTCCCATTCCGGGTTGAAGCGAGTAGATATTATGGCCGTTCCGAAGAAGAAGACCTCCAAGTCCCGCCGCGACATGCGTCGCGCTCACCACGCCCTGGTCAACGTGACCGGCGCCGAGTGCCCGAACTGCGGCGAAGTGAAGCTGCCGCACCACGTCTGTGGCTCGTGCGGCCACTATGACGGCCGTGAGGTTGTTGCCCAGGCGGAAGCCTAAGCCGTCTCATTGGCTAGGCAGGGGAGTGCGGGTCGGTGAGTGCTGCTGTCACCATTTCCATTGATGCCATGGGGGGCGATGCCGCCCCCGACATGGTTGTGGAAGGGGTGCGCATGGCTCATGAGCGCCTCCCCCACGTTCGCTACCTGATGTACGGGGACGCGGCGCGGCTCGAACCGCTGCTGGCGCGTTATCCCGAGATCAAGGGCGTCTGCACCGTCCATCATACCGATGAGGCGGTGTCCAACGACGCCAAGCCCAGCCAGGTCCTGCGCAACGGGCGCAAGTCCAGCATGTGGCTGGCCGTCGAGGCCGTCCAGAAGGGCGAAGCGGCGGGTATCGTCTCGGCCGGCAACACCGGCGCGCTGATGGCGGTGTCCAAGTTCGTGCTGCGCATGCTGCCGGGCATCGACCGCCCGGCCATCGCCGGCATGTTCCCCACCGTCAAGGGCGAGACGCTGATGCTCGACCTGGGCGCCAACGTGGACTGCAACTCCAACAACCTGGTGGAGTTCGCGGTGATGGGCGAGGTCTACGCCCGCGCCGTTCTTGGCCTGGAGAAGCCCTCCATCGGCCTGCTGAACGTCGGCTCCGAGGACATGAAGGGCAACGACGCGGTCAAGGCCGCCGCCGCCGCGCTGCGTGATTCCCACCTGCCCATCAGCTTCTACGGCTTCGTCGAGGGCAACGATATCTGTGGTGGTACCGTGGACGTGGTGGTGACCGACGGCTTCACCGGCAACATCGCGCTCAAGACCGCCGAAGGCACCGTCAAGCTGTACTCCACCTTCCTCAAGGAAGGGTTCCAGAGTTCGCTGCTCGCCAAGTTCGGCTATCTGTTCGCCCGCCACGCCATCAACAAGGTCAAGGTGCGGACCGATCCCCGCCGCTACAACGGCGCCATGTTCCTGGGCCTCAACGGCATCGCCGTCAAGAGCCACGGCGGCACCGATGCCTTCGGCTTCGCCAACGCCGTCGGCGTGGCCGTGGAACTGGTGACCCATGGCTACAACGACCGTATCCGCAAGGAATTCGACCGGTTGAAGCCGGCCGAGGTTTCCCCGTCGCAACTGGCCGCCGGAACCCGGTGACAAGGGACTGATCATGATCGTGCGTTCCCAGATTGTCGGCTGCGGCTCCTATCTTCCGTCCCGTCTGGTCACCAATGCCGAACTGGCCGCCCAGGTGGACACCTCGGACGAGTGGATCGTCGAGCGCTCGGGCATCCGCCAGCGCCACATCGCCGCCGAGGGGGAGACCACCTCCGACCTGGCCACCAATGCCGCCCTGCGGGCCCTGGAGGCCGCCGGCATCTCCGGTTCCGCCGTGGACCTGCTGATCGTGGCCACCGCCACGCCGGACAACACCTTTCCCGCCACCGCCACCAAGGTGCAGAGCCGCATCGGCATGAAGCACGGCGCCGCCTTCGACATCCAGGCGGTGTGCTCGGGCTTCGTCTATGCCCTGTCGGTGGCCGACAATTTCATCAAGACCGGCCAGGTTCAGACCGCCCTGGTGATCGGCGCCGAAACCTTCTCGCGCATTCTCGACTGGAGCGACCGCGCCACCTGCGTGCTGTTCGGCGACGGCGCCGGCGCCGTGGTGCTGCGCGCCAATCGCGGCAAGGGCAGCAGCGCCGACCGCGGTATCCTGTCGACCCATCTCCACTCGGACGGCACCCATTACGACCTGCTCTACGTGGATGGCGGCCCGTCCAGCACCCAGACCGTCGGCCATGTGCACATGGAAGGGCGCGAGGTGTTCCGCCATGCGGTGATCAATCTCGCCTCCGTGGTGGGCGAGGCCCTGGCGGCCAACGACCTCAAGGCCTCGGACATCGATTGGGTGGTTCCGCACCAGGCCAACCGCCGCATCATCGAAGGCACCGCCAAGAAGCTGGGCTTCCCGCTCGACAAGATGGTGATGACCGTCGAGCGCCACGCCAACACCTCGGCGGCCTCCATTCCCCTGGCCTTGACCGAGGCGGTGGGCGACGGACGGATCAAGCCGGGCCAACTGGTCCTGCTGGAAGCCATGGGCGGCGGATTTACCTGGGGTTCCGCCCTGGTGCGGATGTAGATCCCATCTTTCATGGCTGATGAACGCCATCACGCATCCCTCTGATATTGACTGATTTATCGTAAGGGTCTAGGGTCACCCCAGCTTTTCGGATTCCTTCATTCGGCTGGGGCGTCATGACTGAGAAGACCATTACGCGGGCGCAACTGAGCGAGGCCGTCTACCAGGAGGTCGGGCTGTCGCGCAACGAGTCCGCCGATCTGCTGGAAGCGGTGCTGGACGAGATTTCCGGTGCGCTCGCCAAAGGGGATGCGGTCAAGATCTCCTCGTTCGGCAGCTTCTCTGTCCGCTCCAAGGGGCAGCGTATCGGCCGCAATCCCAAGACCGGCGAGGAAGTGCCCATCACGCCGCGCCGCGTGCTGGTGTTCCGTCCCTCGCAGTTGCTGAAGAAAAAGATCAACGACGGCATGACCGCCAAGCGTAGCGCGGCGAAATGACCGGCGACGACGGGGAAGAGAATACGGTCCGACGCAACGGCAAGTCCGAGGCGGCGTTCCGTACCATCAGCGAGGTTGCCGACGACCTCGACGTTCCCCAGCACGTCCTCCGTTTCTGGGAGGGCAAGTTCCCCCAGGTCAAGCCGCTGAAGCGCGGCGGCGGCCGGCGCTATTACCGTCCCGACGACGTGGCGCTGCTGCGGCGCATCCGCGACCTGCTCTACAGCGAGGGCTACACCATCAAGGGTGTGCAGAAGCTGCTGAAGGAGGGAGGGAGCAAGGATGCCCACGCCCCGGCAACCGCCCGCGCTGCCGAGCCCGAATTGTTGCTGGGCCTGGACCAGCCCGACGACCGCGACGCGGACGAGGATGGAGACGACGAGGCCGAGGACGTGGTCGTCGAGGACGACGAGGTCCGTCACGCCGTCATCCGGACCATTGTCGCCCGCGGGGATGATCTCCCGGTACCGGCCGGGGCGCTGAGCCCCAGCCTGCGCCACGAACTGGAGGACATCCTGGCCGAATTGGAGCAACTGCGGGCCCTGTTGCGGGCCCGTTAGAAAAGTCGGCGGAGAGCCGGGAAAATTCGTGAAGAACTGGGTTGCGTTGGCCGGATGGCCTGACTATAGTGCGCCCCTCTCCCGGCACACCCCGCCGGTTCTTCCCCCTCCCGGGGCCGTTCGCGGCCCGGGAATACAGGTTTCGGTGGGCTCGCCCACCACGGTCGGAGCGTAGCGCAGCCCGGTAGCGCATCAGTCTGGGGGACTGGGGGTCGCAGGTTCGAATCCTGTCGCTCCGACCAAAGTTCAGCGGCCCGGCTCATGATCATGAGCCGGGCCGTTTCGCATTCGAGCCATGAACGGGGAGGGGCGGCATGTCCGACGAATTGCTGATCAAGGCCCAGGCCGAGCATCGCGGGGGCAACGTCGCCGCCGCCGAACTCCTCTACCGCGCCGTCCTGGCGGCCGCGCCCGATCACGTTGAGGCACTCTACGCCTTCGGGGTGCTGCTGGCCCAGACCGGGCGGTTGCCTCAATCCCTCGATCATCTTGGCCGTGCGGCGCTCCTGGCGCCCGAAGACAGCCGGATCGGCCGCAACTTCGCCCTGGTGCTGCAGGCCGCCGGGCGGCTGGAGGAGGCCGAGCGGGAATTCCTGCGGCTGCGCGCCCGCGAACCGGAGCGCCCCGAGTATCGTTTCGGACTCGGTCTGGTAATCTCGTCCCAGGGACGCTTCGCCGAGGCCGTCGACCATTTCCGCGACGGACTGGCCCTGGCGCCGCAGGATGTGGAGGCCCGCTGCAATCTCGGGCTGGCCTGCCGGGCCGCCGGGCGCCTGGAGGAAGCCATCGACGCCTTCGCCAAGGCGGTGGAGCTGGCCCCCGGCATGGCCAAGGCCCATGGCAACCTGGGGGGCGCCCTGTTCGCCGTCGGCCGCTGGGCCGATGCCGTGGCCGCCTGGACGCGGGCCCTGGCGTTGGAGCCCAACCATGCCGAGGTCCGCGCCGACATGGGGGTGGCCCTGGCCAAGCTCGGCCGGCTGGAGGAGGCCGCGGAGTGCTTCCGGCATGCCATGGCGCTTGATCCCGGCAATCCCACCCATGGCTACAATTTCGGCCGGGCCTTGCAGGATCTTGGGCGGCAGGCCGAGGCGGCCGAGGCTTATGAAAAAGTGCTGGCCATCGCCCCGGACCACGTCTCGGCCCATCTGAACAGCGGGGTGATCTTCAAGAAGCTCGGCCAGTACGAGCGGGCCGTCGCCGCCTATGACCGGGTGGTGGAGCTGGACCCCGGCAACGGCCAGGCCCAGCTCAACCGCGGCAAGGCGCTATACGAGATGGGGCGGCTCGAGGAAGCCCTGGCCGCCTACGACACGGCCCGGCGGTTGCTGCCCAACGATGCCGACGCGCTGAGCGAGGCGATCAACCTGCGCAAGAACATGGCCGACTGGAACGGGCTGGAGGCGGCCGAGGAGGAATGCCGCCGCATGATCGCCGACGGCGTGGCGGGCATCGATCCGCTGGTGTTCCAGTCCATTCCCGCCACTGCGGCCGAACAGCTTCGCTGCGGCCAGTTGTGGGGGCGGATGATCACCATGGACCGGGCCCAGGCCGTCCGTGGCGTGGCGCTTGCCGCTCATTCGCTGCCGGCGGCGGGGGCCAAGCTGCGCCTGGGCTACATCTCCGCCGATTTCCGCACCCATGCCGTCGCCCATCTGATGGCCGGGGTATTCGAGCGGCATAACCGTTCCCGTTTCGACGTGTCGGCCTATTCCATCGGCCCGTTCGAGGACAGCGCCATGCGCCGCCGCCTGGAAGCCGCCTTCGACCGCTTCGTTGACCTGGAACACGTGGGGTCGGGCGAGGCGGCGCGGCGCATCCACGCCGACGGGATCGACATCCTGGTGGACCTGACCGGCTATACCAAGCGTTGCCGCCCGGAGATCCTTGCGTGCCGCCCGGCCCCCATCCAGGTCAACTTCCTGGGCTTCACCGGAACCATGGGGGTGGACTGGATGGACTACATCCTGACCGACGCCTTTGCCGTCCCCCTGGAACTCCAGGGTTGCTTCGCCGAGAAGCTGGTGCATCTGCCCCATTGCTACATGCCGTTCGGCGATCTCGCTCCGGTGGGCGAGCCGCAGCAGCCGCGCGGCGCCTATGGCCTGCCGGACGATGCCTTCGTCTATTGCGGTTTCAACAATCCGTTCAAGTTCCGGCCGGAAACGTTCGACCTGTGGGCCGACATCCTGCGTGCCGTTCCCAAGAGCGTCCTGTGGCTGCGCGAGGACAGCCCGCAAAGCCGGGACAATCTCGGCCGCGAGATCGCCGCCCGGGGCATCGATCCGGCCAGGCTGGTTTTCGCCCAGCGCACCGACTTTGCCGAGCACCTGGCGCGGCACCGCCACGCCGACCTGTTCCTGGATTGTCTGCCCTACAATGCCCATACCACCGCCTGCGACGCCCTGTGGGCCGGGCTGCCGGTCTTGACGCGGGTGGGGGAGGTGTTCGCCGGCCGGGTGGCCGGCAGCCTGCTGACCGCTCTGGGGTTGCCGGAGCTGATCACCCGGTCGGCGGAGGAGTATAGGGATCAGGCCATTCGCCTGGCCAACCAGCCGGAAGCCCTGCGGGCGCTCAAGGCCAGGCTGGAGGCCGGCCATGCCGCTTCGCCGCTGTTCAGCACCGAGACCTTTACCCGCAATCTGGAAAAGGCCTATGCCCAGATGGCGCGGCGCCGGGGCTCCGGGCTGCCGCCCGAAGCCTTCGCCGTGTGACGAGAGCCGGATGCTTTGAGGTCGAATCGCTTCGCGATTCGTCCGAGAAGCTGAATCCGCCTCTAATCAATAAGGTAGAGCGCGCCGATCCATTGTCATCGCGCTCTAGGACCAATCGACATTCAAGCGGACAGGTCGTGGAATGGGACACAGATGAACACAGATTCCCGCTACGCGGGACACAGATAATAGATTCTCTCAATTTGTCTGTGTTTATCTGTGTCTGAATTTTCTGTATGGAAGGCATTCTAGCCCGAAATCAGCAATCAGCCCAATTCCCTGAATGTCGATTGGCTCTAGTCGTGGAGCAAGGTGGTCAGGCCGATGACGGCCCAGCCGAACAAGGTGGAGCCGATCACCGCCCCGGCGATCATCACGGCGGCATACCCCAGGACGCGGGGAATGCGGCATCCGGTGGTGCTGGCGGTCTGGGTGGTCATGGAAAGCCTCGATCCTTGGTCAGGTGTATGAGCCTTATATAATTGACCAATGTTAAATTCAAGAATTTGAATTGTTCTGATTCCGGACAGCCCATGCAAAAGGCCCGGCCGAAACGGCCGGGCCTTGTCGCGGACCCTGCCTCAAGCGAGGAAGGTCAGGCGTTGTAGACGCCACCCCGCAGGATGCGGATATAGTTGACCCGGTCGAAGGCGGCGAGATCCTTGGTGGCGCCCCGGCTCATATGGCCACGGATGTCGGCGACGGATTCGGCCTCGCGCTCCTTGAGTTCGGAGATCAGGCCGTCGTGCAGGGTCTTCATGTAATCGACCCCGTGGCGCATCAGGGCCGAGGTGGTCATCACCACGTCGGCGCCGACGAACAGGTACTTCACCACCTCGGCGGCGGTCTGGACGCCCGAGCTGGCGGCGATGGAGGCCTTGATCTTGCCGGCCAGGGTGGCGATCCACAGCAGCGGCAGGCGGATCTCGCCCTTGTGGCTGAGCTTGAGGTCGCGGACCAGCTTCAACTCCTCCAGGTCGATGTCGGGCTGATAGAAGCGGTTGAACAGCACCACGCCGTCCACGCCGGCCTGATCCAGGGTCTTCACCATGTTGCCCACCGAGCTGAAATAGGGGCTGAGCTTCATGGAGACCGGAATGGAGACCGTTTCCTTCACCGCGTCCAGGATGGCGAGATAACGGGCTTCGACTTCGGCCCCGGTCAGATCGATGTCGGTGGGCAGCAGGTAGACGTTCAGCTCGACGGCATTGGCGCCGGCCTGTTCCGCCTGCTTGGCGTAATCGGTCCAGCCGGTGCGCGTGGTGCCGTTCAGGCTGGCGATCACCGGAATCTCCAGGGCGTCCCGGGTGCGGCGGATCAGGTCGAGATAGTTCTTCGGCCCGGCATTGGCGCTGATATTGGCCGGGAAGTAGGAGAAGGCCTCGGAATTGCCCTCGCAGACCAGACGCTCGATCTCGTCGATCTCGTTTTCGATGTCTTCTTGGAAGATGGAGGGCAGCACGATGGCCGCCGCGCCGCAATCCTCCAGCCGGCGGGAATTGCCGAGGTCCAGCGCCAGCGGCGAGGCCGAGACCACCAGGGGATTCTTCAGGTCGAGGCCGAGATAGCGGGTGGCGAGGTTCATGGCGGGGCGTCCTTCGTTCCTGGGCGAATGTTGCGCGAGTGAAAGGGTAGACCCGGCCGGGCTCGCGCGGCAAGCCGGAAACGGATATGGTGCCCGCCGTTGCGATCTTCCAGGTTCTCGGCAAGTCATGCCTCTCTCCTCCGCTTCCAAGCATCTCTGGCTGGCCTTGTCGCCGCATGGTTATGGCCACGCCGCCATGACGGCGCCGGTCATCCATGCCTTGCGGCGACGGCGCCCCGACCTGCGCCTCACCATCCAGACCGGCGTGCCCCGGGGCTTTCTCGAGGAGCGCTATGGCTCCGATTTCCACCATGTGCCCGAGGTTCCCGATTTCGGCCTGAAGATGCTGTCGGCCACCACGGTGGACCTCGACGCCTCGGCGGAGGCCTATCGCCGCATGCATGCCGACTTTTCCGCCCTGGTCGGGCGCGAGGCGGCGCTGCTGCGCCAGGCCCGGCCGGACGTGGTGCTGGCCAATGTGCCCTATGTGACCCTGGCCGCCGCCGCCCGGGCCGGTATTCCGGCGGTGGCGCTCAGTTCCCTGGAATGGGCCGACATCTACCGCCATTACCTGGGCGACCGGCCCGAGGCCGACGCCGTCTGGGCCGACATGCGGGATGCCTACAACTCGGCCCGGGCGTTCCTGCGGGTTACCCCGGCCATGGATATGCCCTGCCTCGCCAACGTGGTCGACATCGGCACCGTGGCGCGGAAGGGGCGTGACCGCCGGGGCGAACTGGCCGCCATGGCGCCGGGCCGGCTCGGCCTCGTGGCGTTCGGCGGCATCGACCATGACCTGCCCATGGACCAATGGCCGCGCCTGGCGGGCTGGACCTGGGCCAGCGCCCAGGATTGCCCGGCCGGCCGCGACGACATCGTTGCCTGGCGCAGTCTCGGCCTGCCGTTTTCCGATCTGGCCGCCTCGGTGGACGTCATCGTCACCAAGCCGGGCTATGGGACCTTCACCGAAGCGGGATTATCCGGAGTTCCGGTATTGTACGTGGCAAGGCCCGACTGGCCGGAATCGCCGGCCATGGACCGGTGGCTGATGGGGCATACCAAGGCGCTGGCGGTCACGGTCGATGACCTGCTCGAACGGCTTGAATCTCAACTGCGAAAGTTGTTTTCCCTGCGGCCCCAGCCACTTGCCGAGGCCGCCGGCAACGAGGAGGCGGCGGAATTCATCGACCGCCTGCTGTCCGCCGGGGGCGGCACCTGCGAACGCAGTTGATTGGAGGCGGATTTGTCACGTGGGGGTATCGAAATCCGTTTACCCAATTCATATATGCGTGACATCGGTTGGCGGTGCCGTGGTACCGGACCGGTGAGGGCTCCCGGTTCGATCTCCTCTTCCGGGATGACCTGCACAGACTCGTGGGGCGCGCCCGGTCGGCCTAAGGGCGCGCCCCGCTTTTCTGAGGTATGGGGGATAAGCCATTGACGGTAAAAATGATTTACGTGACCGCCCCCGATCGCGAGGCGGCTTTGTCCCTGGCCCGCACCCTGGTGGGCGAACGTCTGGCGGCCTGCGCCAACGTGCTGGACGGCGCCACCTCGGTCTATTGGTGGGAAGGCAAGGTCTGCGAGGATTCCGAGGCCGTGCTGATCTGCAAGACCAGGGCGGATTTGGCGGAATCGGTCGTCAAGCGGGTGCGCGAGCTGCATTCCTACGCCTGCCCCTGCGTGGTCGTCCTGCCCATCGAGGGCGGCAATCCCGCCTATCTCGAGTGGATCGGGACGGAGACCGGGGGCTGAGCTAGCGTGGCAACCAGACCGAGGCCATGGCCTGGGAGGCGATGCCCTCCTTGCGGCCGGTGAAGCCCAGGCCTTCGGTGGTGGTGGCCTTGACGCTGACCCGATCTTGGGAAATGCCGAGGATTTCCGCCACCCGCGCCGCCATGGCGGCGCGGTGCGGCCCCACCTTGGGGCGTTCGCAGATGATGGTGACGTCCACGTTGACGATGCGGCCGCCCTTGGCGGTGACCAGCGAGCCGGCATGGGCGAGGAACTGATCGGAAGCGGCGCCCTTCCACCTGGAATCGGTGGGCGGGAAGTGGTGACCGATGTCGCCCGTCGAGATGGCGCCCAGCACCGCGTCGGTTAGCGCATGCAGGGCCACGTCGGCGTCGGAATGGCCCTCCAGGCCGGATTCGTGGGGAATTTCCACGCCGCACAGCCAGACGGCCTTCTTGGCCGGGTCGAAGCGGTGCACGTCGTAGCCCGAGGCCGAGCGCACCTCGCCGGGGCCGTCGAACAGGCGCCGGGCCCGCTCCAGGTCGGCGGCGGTGGTGATCTTGACGTTGTCCTCGGCGCCGGCCACCAGTTCCACCGCCAGGCCGGCATTTTCCGCCACGGCGGCGTCGTCGGTCAGCTCAAGGCCGATCACCGCGTGATGGGCGGCGACGATCTCGGCGTAGCGGAACCCCTGGGGCGTCTGGGCGCGGAACAGGTTGGAGCGGTCCACCGTGTCGGTCACGAAGCCGTCCCGGCCGCGTTTCAGCGTGTCGGCCACCGGCACGACGGGCAGGGCGCCGGGGTGGTGGTCGAGCGCCCGGATCACCCGGCCGATGGTGCCGTGGTCGATGAAGGGCCGCGCGCCGTCATGGATCAGCACCTTGGCGGGCCCCAGGTCCTTCAGGCTGTCGAGGCCGAGCCGCACGCTGTCCTGGCGGGTGGCGCCGCCATGCACCGGCTCCAGCAGGTTGAGGCCGGCGGCGGCCATGTCGTAGAGCTGGCGGTCGTCGGGATGAATCACGGTGCACACCGCGCCGATCTCGGGATTGGTGGCGAAGGCCGCCAGGGTGTGGCGCAGCACCATGCGCCCGGCCAGGTCGTGGTATTGCTTCGGCAGGTCGCCGCCGAACCGCCGCCCGCGCCCCGCCGCCACCACCAGCACAACCGTCTTGGCCATCACTATCCTCCAGGTAAACAGGGGCGACAGACTATGCGAGAGGACAGGCGCTGTCACCCCTTTGCGCCGCCGCAAAGGATGATATAGTCCGCCCATGTCGTCCCTGGTTCTCAATATCGTCGCCCTCGTGGCGCTGCTGCCCGCCGCGCTGGTGGCGCTTCGCGCCGGCGAGGGGCGGAGTGTCCAGTTCCGCTTGTGCCTGGGCCTGGCGGTCGCCGGACCGGCCCTGTGGGCGATTTCCCAGATGAGCGCCCAGTGGCTGACCAGCCTGTCGGCCGCCCTGTGGGTGTCCATCGCCGCCACGGCCGCCCTGTTCGCCGTCCTGGCCCATGCCACGGCCCAGGGCTGGCGGCTGGCGCCGCTGCTGATGCCGTTCCTGGCCGCGCTGGGCCTGCTGGCCTCCCTGGTGCAGTGGGTGGAGGCGGCGCCGCCGCTCAACGGGCAGGTGCCCGCCGCCTGGCTGGACCTGCACATCGTCGTTTCGGTCCTGACCTATGCCTTGCTGACCCTGGCGGCGGTAGCCTCGCTGGCCACTTTCTTGCAGGAGCGCGCCCTGAAGCGCAAGGCGCCCACCACGCTGACCCGCATGCTGCCCAGCGTCGCCGACGGCGAGACCCTGGCCGGGCGCCTGCTTTTGGCCTCGGAAGCGGTGCTGGGCCTGGGATTGGCCACCGGCATGGCCACCCAGTATTTCGAGACCGGGATCGTGCTGGTCCTGTCGCACAAGACCCTGCTGTCCCTGCTGGCCTTCGCCCTGATCGGCCTGCTGCTGATCGGCCACCGGGTGTGCGGCGTGCGCGGCCGCGTGGCCGCCCGCGTGGTGCTGCTGGCCTATCTGCTGCTCACCCTGGCCTATCCCGGGGTCAAGTTCGTGACACAGGTTCTGGTGGCGCACTGAATTGCTTTTTTTCCAGGCAGCTTTTGCCGTTGCATTGTGCGGCGTCTGCATAATAAATACGCAGCCATGGCACAGATCACGCGCAAGACCGTTTCCATCGGATCGGTGACCCTGGATAATCCGGTCATCCTGGCCCCCATGGCCGGCGTCACCGACATGCCCAACCGCCGGCTGGTCAAGCGTCTGGGCGCCGGTCTGGTGGTGTCGGAGATGATCGCCAGCCAGGCGATGATCCGCCAGAACCGCCAGACCATGCAGATGGCCCAGCACACCGCCGAGGAATTTCCCATGTCGGTGCAACTGGCCGGCTGCGAGCCCAAGGTGATGGCCGAGGCCGCCAGGCTGAACCAGGATCTGGGCGCCGCCATCATCGACATCAACATGGGCTGCCCGGTCAAGAAGGTGGCCCTGAAGGGTGAGGCCGGCTCGGCGCTGATGCGTAACGAGAATCTGGCGGCCCGTATCATGACCGCCGTGGTCGAGGCGGTGGACATTCCCGTCACCCTGAAGATGCGCACCGGCTGGGACATGACCAGCCGCAACGCGCCCAGCCTGGCCCGCGTCGCCGAGGAGTGCGGCATCCGCATGGTCACCGTGCACGGCCGTACCCGCAACCAGATGTACAGCGGCGAGGCCGACTGGGCCTTCATCGGCGAGGTCAAGCGCGCCGTATCCATTCCGGTGATCGGCAACGGCGACGTGGAAAGCATCGACGATGCCGTCCGCATGCTGGAAATGTCGGACGCCGACGGCGTGATGATCGGGCGCGGCACCTATGGCCGGCCGTGGCTGCCCGGGCAGGTGGCCCACTTCCTCGCCACCGGCGAGCGGCGTCCCGACCCGTCGCTGCCGGAACAGATGGACATCATCTTGGAACACCTGGAGGCCATGCTGGTCCATTACGGCTCCGAACCGGGCGTGCGCATCGCCCGCAAGCACGTGGGCTGGTATTCCAAGGGCCTGCCGGGCTCGGCCGAGTTCCGCGCCGAGATCAACCGCACCAGTGATCCCGACGCTGTGCGCCGGGCCGTCGCCGCGTTCTATGCCCCCCTGCTGGAAAAGGCCGCCGCCTGATGCCCATTCCCATCGTCACGGCCTTGAAGCGCGGCTTGTCCAGTTCCACCTTCGATCCCAACACCGTGCTGAGCGCGCTGGGCGCCGCCGTGGTGGCCCTGGATTCCGAGAACCGTATCCGTTACGCCAACGGTGCCGCCGAGCAGATGTTCGCCTGCGGCGCCGCCTACCTGATCGGCCATCCCGCCACCGATTTCCTGCCGCCCGATTCGCCGATCCTGTCGCTGGTGGCCCAGGCGCGCGACGGCAACATCTCGGTGGCCGAGCACGGCGTAACGCTCGATACCCCGCGCACCGGGCACCGCACCGTCACCGTCCAGGTCTCGCCCATTATCGAGACGGTGGGCGCCGTGGTGATCAGCCTGCACGAGCAGTCCATCGCTCTCAAGATCGGCGCGCAACTGACCAGCCGCAACGCGGCGCGCTCGGTGACCGCCATGGCGGCCATCCTGGCCCACGAGGTCAAGAATCCGCTGTCGGGTATCCGGGGCGCCGCCCAGTTGCTGGAGCAGAACGCCGGCGAGGAGGACCGCGTCCTCACCCGGCTGATCTGCGACGAGGCCGACCGCATCGTCGCCCTGGTCGACCGCATGGAAGCCTTCTCGGACAATCCCACCGTGGAGCGCGGCGCCGTCAACATCCACCGGGTGCTCGAGCACGTGCGGCGTATCGCCGAGGCCGGCTTCGCCCGCTCGGTGCGGATCATCGAGAATTACGATCCGTCGCTGCCGCCGGTGCTGGGCGACCGCGACCAGTTGGTCCAGGTGTTCCTCAATCTGGTGAAGAACGCCGCCGAGGCGGTGCCGGAGGAGGGCGGCGAGATCGTCGTGTCCACCGGCTACCAGCACGGCATCCGCCTGGCCCTGCCGGGCAGCGAGACGCGGCGCCACCTGCCGCTGGTGGTGAGCATCCAGGACAACGGCCCCGGCATTCCCGAGGACCTGAAGCCCAACCTGTTCGACGCCTTCGTCACCACCAAGACGTCGGGCAGCGGGCTGGGGCTGGCCCTGGTGGCCAAGATCATCGGCGATCACGGCGGCGCGATCGAATTCGACAGCGTGCCAAGGCGGACCATTTTCCGGGTGATGTTGCCCATGGTCCAGGATGGGGACGGCAAGTGAGCACCATGACCACCACCACCACCGCCACCATTCTGGTGGCCGACGATGATCGCGGCATCCGCACGGTGCTGTCCCAGGCGCTCGGCCGCGCCGGCTACGAGGTGCGGACCACCGGCAACGCCTCGACCCTGTGGCGCTGGGTGTCGGAGGGTGAGGGCGATCTGGTGATCACCGACGTGGTGATGCCCGACGAGAGCGGGCTGGACCTGCTGCCGCGCATCAAGAAAATCCGCCCCGAATTGCGCATCATCGTGATGAGCGCCCAGAACACCCTGCTGACCGCCGTCAAGGCGACCCAGCGCGGCGCCTTCGAGTACCTGCCCAAGCCGTTCGACCTCAAGGAGCTGGTCAACGTGGTGGGGCGTGCCCTGTCCACGCCGCGCCCCGCTCCCACCGAGGCGGCGGGCGGCGAGGACGACGAGAAGCTGCCGCTGATCGGCCGTTCGCCGGCCATGCAGGAGATCTACCGCACCCTGGCGCGGCTGATGAGCACCGATCTGTCGGTGATGATCACCGGTGAATCGGGAACCGGCAAGGAACTGGTGGCCCGTGCGCTGCACGATTACGGCAAGCGCCGCAACGGCCCCTTCGTGGCCATCAACATGGCGGCCATCCCGCGCGAGCTGATCGAGAGCGAGCTGTTCGGCCACGAGAAGGGTGCCTTCACCGGCGCCACCCAGCGGGCCGCCGGCCGCTTCGAGCAGGCCGAGGGCGGCACCCTGTTCCTCGACGAGATCGGCGACATGCCGCCCGAGGCCCAGACCCGCCTGCTGCGCGTGCTGCAGGAGGGGGAGTACACCACGGTGGGCGGCCGCACCCCCATCCGCGCCAATGTGCGCATCGTCGCCGCCACCCACCGCGACCTGACCCAACTGATCCGCCAGGGCCTGTTCCGCGAGGATCTGTTCTACCGCCTCAACGTGGTGCCCATCCGCCTGCCGCCGCTGCGCGAGCGGTCCGAGGACATCCCCGAGCTGATCCGCCATTTCCTGGCCCAGGCCGGCTCGGAAGGCCTGCCGTCCAAGACCATCGATTCCCAGGCCATGGACCGGCTGCGCAAGCACCGCTGGCCGGGCAACGTGCGCGAGCTGGAGAATCTGGTCCGCCGCCTCGCCGCCCTTTATTCCCAGGAAGTGATCGGCATCGAGGTCATCGAGCAGGAACTGGTGGGCGGCACGCCCCACGCCGATGCCATCAGTGGCGGCGTGGAGGGCGAGGGGCTCTCGGCCACGGTGGAGCGTCACCTGCGCGAATATTTCGGCAACCACGGCGACGGCCTGCCGCCCGCCGGGGTCTATGACCGGGTGCTGCGCGAGGTGGAGCGTCCCCTGGTGACCATCGCGCTGGAGGCGACGCGCGGCAACCAGATCAAGGCCGCCCATCTGCTGGGCGTCAACCGCAACACCCTGCGCAAGAAGATCAAGGATCTGGACATCCAGATCAGCCGCGGCCTCAAGTAAATGGCGTTCGGCCGCCGCATACGCCACTGGGCGCGCCGGGTCGATCTGGCGCGCCGCCTAGCCTATGGACTGACCTTCGCCTCCATCCCCGCCATCGTCGCCACCGTTTGGGTGATGGGCGGCGGCGGGGGCGGCCCCACCGGCCCCGATCCCCGTATCGTCCTGTCGCTGCTGGCCACCGACGGCATCCTGCTGGCCGCCCTGGGGGCCGTGGTGGGGTTCCGGGTGCTGGACGTGCTGAAGGCCCGGCGGCGCGGCGCCTCGGGCTCCAGGCTGCACCTGCGCTTCATCATGCTGTTCGCCCTGGTGGCGGTGACGCCCTCGGTGCTGATGAGCGTCGGCTCCACCGCCTTCTTCCGCTATGGGGTGGAAAGCTGGTTCTCGGACCGGGTACGCACCGCCCTGCAGGCCTCGCTCGAGGTGGCGCACGCCTATCTCGAGGAGCACAAGCGCATCATCGGCGGCGATGCCCTGGCCATGGCCAACGACATCAACCGCGAGGGGCCGCTCCTGCTGCGCTCACCCCAGCATTTCAGCCAGTTCGTCGGCACCCAGGCGGCCATCCGCGGCCTGACCGAGGCCATCGTCTTCGATACCCGGGGTAACATCCTGGCGCGCTCGGGGCTGATCTTCGCGGTGGAGGCCAGCATCGACCAGATTCCCGCCTGGGCCCTGGACAAGGCGCGGGGCGGCGACGTGGTGGTGCTGTCCGGCTCGGGCGAGGACCGGGTCAAGGCGCTGGTCCAGCTTCAGGGGCTGTTCGGCGATACCTTCTTGTATGTGGGACGCTTCGTCGATCCCAAGGTGATCGGCTACATGGCCCAGACCTCCGAGGCGGTGGCCCAGTACGAACGCCTGGAAGGCCGGCTGTCGGGGCTGGAGCGGGCCTTCTCGCTGATCTTCGCCCTGGTGGCGCTGCTCCTTGTGCTGACCGCCATCTGGGTCGGCCTGTCCATGGCGGTCAAGCTGGCCACCCCCATCGGGCGGTTGATCGATGCCGCCGAAAAGGTGCGGTCGGGCGACCTGGATGCCCGGGTGGCCGAGGACGCCGCCGACGAGATCGGCGTACTGAGCCGCGCCTTCAACCGCATGACCCACCAGTTGTCCAGCCAGCGCCAGGAACTGGTCGACGCCAACCGCGAGTTGGACGAGCGCCGCCGCTTCACCGAGACGGTGCTGTCGGGCGTTTCCTCGGGCGTCATCGGTCTTGATGCCGCCGGCCGCATCCATCTGCCCAACCGTTCGGCGGGCGAACTGATCGGCATCAATCTCGACGAGCAGGTGGGCAACGACATCCGCGAGGTCATTCCCGATCTGGCCGAGCCCCTGGACGAAGCCATCCGCCGGCCCGACAAGCTGATCCAGCGCGAGGTGCGCCTGTCCACTCCCGGCGGCCGCGCCCGCATGCTGCTGGTCCGCGTCGCCGCCGAGCGCCTGGATGCCGAGGAAGTCATCGGCTATGTGGTGACCTTCGACGATATCACCGAGCTGGTGTCGGCCCAGCGCAAGGCCGCCTGGGCCGACGTGGCGCGGCGTATCGCCCACGAGATCAAGAATCCGCTCACCCCGATCCAGCTATCGGCAGAGCGGCTGAAGCGCAAGTATCTCAAGGAGATACACAGCGATCCTGAGACATACGTCAATCTGGTGGAGACCATCGTTCGCCAGGTGGGCGACATCGGCCGCATGGTCGACGAGTTCTCGTCCTTCGCCCGCATGCCGGCGCCCCAGATCAAGCCCGACGACCTCAACGACATCTGCCGCCAGGCCATGTTCCTGCAGCGCACCGGCAATCCCGGCGTGGAGTTCGTTCACCAATTGCCCGAGGGCAAGGTGCCGGTGCTGTGCGACGGCCGCCTGATCGGCCAGGCCCTGACCAATCTGCTGAAGAACGCCGTCGAGGCCATCCAGGGCCGCGACGAGTCCGAGGCGCCGCCCGGCCGCATCGTGCTCAGCCTGGATTCCCAGCCCGACCGGCTGGTGGTGACCGTCGAGGACAACGGCAAGGGTCTGCCCACCGAGAACCGGGAAAGGCTGACCGAGCCCTACGTCACCACCCGGACCAAGGGCACCGGCCTGGGGCTGGCCATCGTCAAGAAGATCATGGAAGACCACGGCGGTGATCTGTATCTTGAGGATGCGCCTGGGGGGGGGGCGCGGATCGGGCTGATCTTCCCGGCCCCCGAACAGCTGCAATCCCAGGCAACCGGCGATACCACGGCAACCCATGGCGCATGACATCCTGATCGTCGACGACGAGGCCGACATCCGGGCCTTGATCGCCGGTATCCTCGAGGACGAGGGGCACAACACCCGCGAGGCCGCCAATTCGGACGAGGCGCTGGAGGGGATTCGCGCCCGGCGGCCCAATCTGGTGATTCAGGACATCTGGCTGCAGGGCTCGCGCCTGGATGGCCTGGAGGTGCTGGACGCCGTCAAGCGCGACCATCCGGAAGTGCCGGTGGTGATGATTTCCGGCCACGGCAACATCGAGACCGCCGTGCAGGCCATCAAGCAGGGCGCCTACGACTTCATCGAGAAGCCGTTCAAGGCCGACCGCCTGCTGCTGGTGGTGGAGCGCGCCGTCGAGGCCGCCCGCCTGCGCCGCGAGAACGAGGAATTGCGCCTGCGGTCCGGCTCGGCCGGTGAGCTGGTCGGGGGCGCGCTGGGCATCCTGCAGGTCCGCCAGGCGGTCGAGAAGGTGGCGCCCACCAATTCCCGCGTGCTGATCACCGGCCCGGCCGGCTCGGGCAAGGAAATCGTCGCCCGGCAGATTCACGCCCGCTCGCGCCGCGCCGACGGCCCCTTCATCGTGATCAACTGCGCCGCCATGCATCCGGACCGCATGGAAATGGAGCTGTTCGGCACCGAGCACGGCCTGGACGGCCCCGATACGCCGCGCAAGATCGGTACCTTCGAGCAGGCCCACGGCGGCACCTTGCTGCTGGACGAGGTCGCCGACATGCCGTTGGAGACCCAGGGCAAGATCGTCCGCGTGCTGCAGGACCAGATGTTCGAGCGGGTGGGGGGCGGCAAAAGGGTCGAGGTCGACGTGCGCGTCATCGCGTCCACCAACCGCGACCTGCAATCGGAGATGACCGCCGGTCACTTCCGCGAGGACCTGTTCTACCGCCTCAACGTGGTGCCGGTGAAGATGCCGGCGCTCAGGGACCGGCGCGAGGACATTCCCGCCCTGGCGCGGCACTTCATGACCCTGGCCGCCGCCGCCGCCGGAGTGCAGCCCCGCACCGTCGGCGAGGACGCCATGGCGGCGCTGCAGGCCTATGACTGGCCGGGCAACGTGCGCCAGCTCAGGAACGTCATGGACTGGCTGCTGATCATGGCACCCGGTGACGCGAAGGAGCCCATTCGCGCCGACATGCTGCCCGGCGAGATCGGCGCCATCACGCCGGCCGTGCTGCGCTGGGAGAAGTCGAGCGAGATCATGACCCTGCCGCTGCGCGAGGCGCGTGAGCTGTTCGAGCGGGAATACCTGCTGGCCCAGGTCAATCGTTTCGCCGGCAACATCTCGCGCACTGCCGCCTTCGTCGGCATGGAGCGCTCGGCCCTTCACCGCAAGCTCAAGCTGCTTGGCGTCAACACGGACGAAAAGAAATGAAGGTCATAGTCTGCGGCGCCGGTCAGGTCGGCTTCAACATCGCCCACTATCTGGCCGGCGAGAACAACGACGTCACCATCATCGACCAGCGGCCCGAGCTGATCCGCAAGGTCAGCGATACCCTGGACGTCCAGGTGGTGCTGGGCTTCGCCTCCCATCCGGCGGTCCTCGAGCAGGCGGGGGCGGGCGACGCCGACATGATCATCGCGGTGACCGCCGCCGACGAGGTCAACATGGTGGCCTGTCAGGTGGCCCATTCGCTGTTCAACGTGCCGACCAAGATCGCCCGCGTGCGCAGCCAGAGCTATCTGGCCCCCATCTGGGCCAACCTGTTCTCGCGCGAGCATCTGCCCATCGACGTGATCATCAGTCCCGAGATCGAGGTGGCCCGCGCCATCACCAAGCGGCTGCAGGTGCCGGGCGCCATCGACGTCATTCCGCTGGTGGGCGACAAGGTGCGCCTGATCGGGGTGCGCTGCACCGGACAGTGCCCGCTGATCAACACGCCGCTGCGCCAGTTGACCGTGCTGTTCCCCGATCTGGCCATCGTCATCATCGGCATCGTGCGCGACGGCAAGGCCATCGTGCCGACCTCCGAGGACCAGATGATGGAGGGCGACGAGGTCTATTTCGTGGTCGATACGGCCCATGTGGACCGGGCATTGTCCGCCTTTGGCCGCGAGGACCAGGAAGCCCGGCGCATCGTCATCTTCGGCGGCGGCAATATCGGCCTGTTCCTGGCCCAGCAGCTTGAAGCCGCCCGGCCCGGCACCTCCATCAAGATCATCGAGTCCAACAAGGAGCGCGCCGAGTTCGTTGCCAAGGCGGTGGGCCATACCGTGGTGATCCACGGCGACGCCCTGGACCCGGAAATCCTGGAAGAGGCCTCGGTGGGCGCCGCCGAGGCGGTGGTGGCGGTGACCAACGACGACGAGACCAACATCCTGTCGGGATTGCTGGCCAAGCGCTATGGCTGCCGCCGTACCATGGCGCTGATCAACAAGACCACCTACAACTCGCTGGTGGCGCCGCTGGGGATCGATGTGGCGATCAACCCCCGCGCCATCACTGTTTCCAATATCCTGCAGCACGTGCGCCGGGGCCGCATCCACGCCGTCCACTCCCTGCACGAGGGATTCGGCGAACTGATCGAGGCCGACGCCCTGGAGACCTCGTCCCTGGTGGGCAAGCCGCTGCGCGACGTCAAGCTGCCCAACGGCGTGCTGCTGGGCGCCGTGGTCCACGACGGCAAGGTGGTCAGCCCGCGCGGCAGCACGGTCATCCATCCCGGCGACCGCGTCATTCTGTTCGCCACTGCCGACGCGGTGAAGAAGGTCGAGAAGATGTTCTCGGTCCGGCTGGAATATTTCTAGACACAGATGAACACAGATAAACACAGATATATTTATATGGCCTTGCATGGCTCGGTAGAGCCTGGGGAGATGAATTTTCTCATCTGTGTTCATCTGTGTTCATCTGTGTCCCAATTCCAATTGGCCAAACCATGACACCCCTTCATCGTCCCCGTGCCATCATTTTCGACTGGGACAACACCCTGGTGGATTCCTGGGTATGCATTCGCGAATCCTACAACATGACCTTCCGCCATTTCGGCATGGCGGAATGGAGCCTGGAGGAAACCCGCGAACGGGTGGCCGCCTCCATGCGCGATTCTTTTCCCGCCATGTTCGGCGACCGCTGGCCCGAGGCCCGCGACGTCTTCACCCGAAGCTTCGAGGCCATCCACCTGGACTACCTCGATCCCTTGCCCGGCGCCGCCGAGATGCTGGAGGCGCTGAGGGCCGAGGGGCTGGTGCTGGCGGTGGTCAGCAACAAGCGCGGCGGCTTCCTGCGCAAGGAGGCCGAGATCATGGGCTGGGCCGGTCATTTCGTCCGTCTGGTGGGAGCCGACGACGCCGAGGCCGACAAACCGGCCGCCGCGCCGGTCCATCTCGCCCTGTCGGGAACCGGCATCAAGGCCGGGCGGGACGTGTGGTTCGTGGGCGATTCGCCCATCGACACCCATTGCGCCGTCAACTCCGGCTGCACCCCCATCCTCATGCGGCCCGACACCCCCTACGAAGGTGAGTTCGCCCATCCGCCGGCCCGTTTTCTTCCGGCCTGCATGGATCTCGCCCATCTTGTCCGAGAACTATAGGTTCCCATCTGTGGGAAATGATGGTAACGACAGGAGCTCAACGGGGTAGGTGCCTAACCGCACTCCAATAATCAAAATCGGCCAATAAGAACGGATTCCAATCATGTCCGCCGAAAAATCCCAAAATGTACAGGATGTGTTCCTCAACTACATCCGCAAGAACAAGACTCCGGTTACCATCTTCCTGGTCAACGGGGTAAAGCTCCAGGGTATCGTCACCTGGTTTGACAATTTTTCGGTGTTGCTGCGGCGGGATGGACACACCCAACTCGTTTACAAGCACGCCATCTCGACGGTGATGCCGTCCACCCCCATCTCTCTGTTCGAGCCTCCGATCAAGGAAAACGGCGAAGAATAGGTGGGCGAGACCGGTTCCACAAAAGCGGCGCCCCAGCGCGCCATGGTCGTCCACCCCGCCTTCAAGGGCGGGGAGGGCTCCCGCCTGCCCGAAGCCCGCCTTGCCGAGGCTGTCGGGCTGGCCGGGGCCATCGACCTGGATATCGTCGCCGCCGAGGCGGTGAACGTGGCCAAGGTGCGCCCGGCCACCCTGATCGGCAAGGGCGCGGTGGAGCGGCTGGCCGAACTGGTCGAGGAGCGCGAGATCGGACTGGCGGTGGTCGACGGCCACCTGTCGCCGGTGCAGCAGCGCAACCTGGAAAGGGCCTGGGGCTGCAAGGTCATCGACCGCACCGGCCTGATCCTCGAGATTTTCGGCGCCAGGGCGCGGACCCGCGAGGGGACGCTGCAGGTGGAGCTGGCGGCGCTTTCCTATCAGCGTTCGCGGCTGGTGCGGTCATGGACCCACCTGGAACGCCAGCGGGGCGGCTTCGGCTTCCTGGGCGGTCCCGGCGAAACCCAGATCGAGGCCGACCGCCGCATGATCGGCGAGCGCATCGTCAAGCTGGAACGCGAGCTCGACGACGTCAAGCGTACCCGCGAACTGCACCGCAAGGCGCGGCGCCGGGTGCCCTATCCCATCGTTGCCCTGGTGGGCTACACCAATGCCGGCAAGTCGACGCTGTTCAACCAGCTGACCCGGGCGGAAGTCCTGGCCAAGGACATGCTGTTCGCCACGCTGGACCCCACCATGCGCACCCTGGTGCTGCCGTCGGGGCGCAAGATCATCCTGTCGGACACGGTGGGCTTCATCTCCGACCTGCCGCACGAACTGGTCGCCGCCTTCCGCGCCACCCTGGAGGAGGTGCTGGAAGCCGACGTGGTGGTGCATGTGCGCGACGTCTCCCACCCCGATACCGAGGCCCAGGCCGCCGACGTCGACACGGTCCTGAAGGAATTGGGGTTGTCCGAGGTGGTGGATCGCGGGCTGGTCGAAGCCTTGAACAAGATCGATCTGCTGGACGAGCATGGCCGCATCGAGATTCTCAATCAGGCGCGGCGGCGCGAGGGCGCCATGGCGCTTTCGGCGGTGACCGGCGAAGGCGTCGACGACCTGCTGGCCGAATTGGACCGCCGGCTGGGGGCGGGGCGCGAGACCATCGACGTGGCGCTGTCCCTGGCCGATGGCGCCTCCATCGCCTGGCTGTACAGCCATGGCGAGGTGATGGCGCGGCGCGACGACGAGGCGCAGGCCTTCATGCGGGTCAGGCTCGACCCGGCGGACATCAAGCGCTTTCACCAGCGGAAGGCCGAGGGCAGGGGGCACTGATGGATTTCGAGACGGTGGCTTCCATCATCCGCGAGGCGGCGGCCGAGGAAATCGTGCCGCGCTTCAAGAACCTGTCGGCCGGCCAGATCCGCGAGAAACGGCCGGGCGAACTGGTCACCGAGGCCGATACGGAGGCCGAGCGGGTGATGACCCGGCGGCTGCGCGATCTGCTTCCCGGCTCGTTCGTGGTGGGCGAGGAGGCGGTCGCCGCCGATCCGGCCCTGCTCAAGGTCCTGGAAGGCGACGGTACCGTCTGGATCATCGATCCGGTGGACGGCACCGCCAATTTCGCCAAGGGCAACGCCCGTTTCGCCGTCATCGTCGCCCTGGTGCGCGACGGCGTGACGGTGGCGGGGTGGATTCTCGATCCCCTGGGCGAACGGATGGTCACCGCCGAGCAGGGGGCCGGCGCCTGGGCGGCCGGCGAGCGTCTCGCCGTCCTGCCCGCCGCGCCGCTGGCCGAACTGGCCGGCTCGGTCAAGCGTTCCGGCCGCCTGTCGGCGCTGGTGGCCAAGACGGGGCGCAAGGGCAGCGCCGCCCACGACTATATCGATCTGGTCACCGGCCGGCTGCACTTCGCCCATTACAACCGCCTGATGCCCTGGGATCATGCGGCCGGGGTGCTGATCCACGCCGAGGCCGGCGGCCATGCCGCCCTGACCGACGGCCGCTCCTACCGCCCAAGGGCCGAGGACGGCTGCCTGCTGCTGGCCCCGACCCCCGGAACCTGGACCTCGCTTCAGGCGGTGATCGAGTAGCGCCCTCTTGGTGTGACGGGAAGTCTCTCGGCCTGCCAGATGGTCAGGAGATGTCCGGTTCGCGTATCCAGGCGGGAATATCGCACTCGGCATGAAGAACGCGCCAGACGTCGATATGGTTGGCGGTTTCGACATAGAAGACGAGATAGGGATACTGCTTCAGCAGCCAAAACCTGAGGCCGGGAAGATTCAGATCATAGGCATGGCGACTCGAGCCGCTGGCCGGGTGGCGGGCGATGTGCCGATAGGCCTGTTCCAATGAATCGATGAACCCGAGCGCGACCGTTTCACCGGCCTCGCCAAGATAACGGTCGATGGCCTCTTCGATGTCCCGGTTGGCCTGCTGGCGCGGAAGGACCGTTTTGACGGTCACGTCTTCTTGCGGCCACGCACCCGCTCGCGCAGGCCGTTGAAATAGGTTTCATCCGCCTGTGGGGCTGGGGCCGATTTCGCACCCTGGAGCATCAATGCGCGCAGATGCTGGCGATCAAGATCCTTGCGGATCAACTCGCGCACATATTCGCTGCTGGTCCCGAACCTCCGCGAGGAGACCTGCTCGTCGACGAAGGATTTCAGTGCATCTGGAAGGGAAATGTTCATCGTGCCCATGCCGACAACATAGCGATTTTGCCAAATTTTGGCAAGATCGCCTTTCTGGCCGGTCTGCGCCTCAGCACATATGGGCCAGCAGGCGGCGGAGGAAATCCTCGCACTTGGCCACCTGCTCGAGGGTGACGAACTCGTCCGGCCGGTGGGCCTGGGTAATGTTGCCGGGGCCGCAGACCACCGCGGGGATTCCCGCCTGCTGGAACAGGCCGGCCTCGGTGGTGAAGGCCACCTTGCTGGTCTGGTTGCTGCCCGATAGGGCGCAGACCAGGCGCACCGCCGCGTCCATCTCGTCCATCCCCAGGCCCGGCGTGCTGTTGTGTTCGTCCATGGTGATGCCGCTGGCTTCGCTGACCGCCAGCATTTCCGGCACCAGATCCTGGGCCCAGCCCCGCACCTCGGCCATCAGATCCTCGGGATCGTGGTCGGGCAGGTTGCGAATCTCGAATTCGAAGGAGCAGGACTTGGGCACGATGTTCAGCGCCGTGCCGCCCTGCATGGTGCCGGTATGGACGGTGGTGTAGGGCGGCTGGTAGCCGTGGTCGAAGGGGCCTTGCTCGCGGATGCGGCGCTGCATGGCCCGCAGCCGCGTCACCATTTCAGCGGCGATCTCGACGGCGTTGACGCCCCGATGGTTCAGCGCCGAGTGGCATTCATGCCCTTCCACGTGGCAGCGGACGCTTTTCTTGCCCTTGTGGCCGATCACCGCCTTCATGTCGGTGGGTTCGCCGACGATGCACAGGCTGGGCCGCACCTCCAGGTGGGCCAGATCATCGATCAGACGGCGAACACCGACGCAGCCCACCTCCTCGTCGTAGGAAAAGGCGAAGTGAACCGGCATGCGCAGCGGCGCGGCGGCGAATTCCGGAGCCAGGGCCAGGCAGATTGCGATGAAACTCTTCATGTCGGCGGTGCCGCGGCCGAACAGCTTGCCGTCGGCCTGATGCAGGTGGAAGGGATCGGTGGACCAGTCCTGCCCCTCGACCGGGACCACATCGGTGTGTCCGGACAGGACAATGCCAGGAACATCATTGGGGCCAATTGTAGCGAAGATATTCGCCTTGTTTCGGCCCTCGTCCCAAGTCCTGCGAACGGTTGCGCCAAGACCGGAAAGGATTTCCGATGCCAAGTCGATTAACTGTAAATTAGTCTTGAAACTTGTAGTGTCGATGGCGATTAATTTCGCGATCGTTTCGATACTGGCCGGCAGGGGCGTTTCGGCATGTTGGCTCAAGGACCCGTTCTCGCTCTGGGAGGCTTCGCGCGTTCCCTCCATCATAGTGCGCCACATGGCCTGAAGACCAGTCTCCAGCATTGGCTTATAACCAATATCTTGTGGTTATTACTGACTCGTGGCGCTATTGTGCCGCTTGCCGACGGGGGCAGGGGCGGCTGGTTTTGTTGGTGGCGAGGGAGCGCGAGCTTGCAGCCCGTGGTGCTTACGCATGAGTGACCCCGTGGCCGGGCGGCCGGACGGCGCTGACGCGCCCGTGTTCAGCATCGCCTCGCTTTCCACCCTGAAAGGCAGCCTGTTCGACCTCGCCCTGGGGTCGCTGTTCCTCAACATCCTCGGTCTGGCGCTGCCCATGGCGCTGCTGCAGGTCTATGACCGCATCCTGCCCAACAAGTCGGTGGGCACCATGGTGTTCCTGATGGGCGCCGTGCTGGGGGCTTTGCTGCTGGAATCCACCCTGAATTTCTGCCGTTCGTGGATCACCGGCTGGGTCGGTGCCAAGTTCGAGCACAATGCCGGCTGCACCGCGCTTTCCCATCTGGTCATGGCCGGCGTGGATGAATTCGAGAAGGAGGGCTCCGGCGCCCATCTCGAGCGCATGAACTCGCTGGCCACGGTGCGCGAGTTCTATGCCGGCCAGGCCATGCTGACCCTGCTGGACCTGCCCTTCGCCATCCTTTACCTCAGCCTGGTGGCCATGATGGGCGGCTGGCTGGTGCTGGTCCCCATCATCTTGCTGGTGCTGTTCTGCCTGACCGCCGTCATCCTGGGCGGCAAGCTGCGCGGCGCGCTGCAAAAGCGCATGACCGCCGACGACCGGCGCTTCAACTTCATCATCGAGGTGCTGGGCGGCATCCACAGCGTCAAGGCGTTCGCCATGGAGGCGCAGATGGTGCGCCGCTACGAGCGTCTGCAGGAAACCTGTGCCGAGGGCGCCTATCAGGTGGCGCTCAATTCGTCGACCGCCATGGGCGTGTCGTCGTTCTTCTCCCAGGCCACCACCATCTGCGTCGCCATGTTCGGCGCCCTGGTGGTGCTTGACGGCGATATGACCACCGGCGGTCTGGCGGCCTGCTCCATGCTGTCGGGCCGCGCCATGGCCCCCATCCAGAAAGCCCTGGGCGTATGGACCCGCTTCCAGTCGTTCATGCTGGCCCGCCACCGCCTGACCGAGCTGTTCAAGCTCAAGCCGGAATCGGCCAAGGGCCTGCCCAAGATGACCGCCTGCAAGGGGGGGCTGGAACTTCAGGATTGCACTTTCCGCTATGGCGAGAAGCTGCCGGTCATCATCCACGACGCCTCCATCAATATCCGCGAGGGCGAATGCATCGCCATCTCGGGCGGCAACGGCAGCGGCAAGACCACCCTGCTGACCCTGATGCAGGGCGCCATCAAGCCCACCACGGGACAGGTCCTGGTCGACGGCCAGCCCATGACCATGTTCGAGCCGCAGAGCGTGCGCGACCACATCGCCTTCCTGCCGCAGATGGGCGTGCTGTTCCAGGGCACGATCCTTCAGAACATCACCATGTTCCGCAAGGAATTCGACGACGTGGCGGTGGAAACCGCCGCGCTGCTCGGCCTGGACGAGGTGGTGGCGACCATGGCGCTGGGCTACGACACGCCGGTGGGCGACGGCGCCTATGATTCCCTGCCGCGCGGCATCAAGCAGCGCATCGCCATCGCCCGGGCGCTGGTCAACAATCCGCGCGTCGTGCTGTTCGACGAGGCCAATACGGCGGTGGACACCACCGGCGACAACTTCCTGCGCGTCTGGCTGGAGCGGGCCAAGGGCAAGCGGACCCTGGTGCTGGTCACGCCGCGCCCGTCGCTGGTCAAGCTGGCCGACCGGGTGTTCGACCTGAAGGACGGCACGCTGGTCGCCAAGGCCCCGCGCGAGGAGCGGCCGCCCATGCCCGAGGCTCCGCCCGTCCTGCTGCCTCAGGGCGGTCCGGCATGACCATTACCGCCGCCTCCAGCCTGTCCTCGGCGCGCAAGCCCAATCAGCAGGCCATCGAACAATACGAACAGCAACTGGCGCAGAACGCCCTGGGCGGCTTTTCCGCCGCCTCGGACCTTGCCGCCTGCCTGTTGCCGCTGCTGAAGTCGCTGGGATGGAAGGGTGATCCGCGGCACGTGGCGGAATCCCTGCCGCACTTCGCCAACGACCTGGACCTCACCGGTCTGCGCAACGTCATGGCGACGCTCAACTTTTCCAGCCGGCCCGAGCGTCTTGACCTGGAAATCATCGATTCCCGCCTGCTGCCCTGCCTGTTCCTGCCCGACGAGAGCCACGCCCTGGTGGTCAAGAAGATCGACGAAGAAGGCGAGGCCGAGGTTTTCGACAGTGCCCAGGGCCTTACCGTCAAGCTCGACACCTCGGGCATCAAGGGGACGGCGTATTTCTTCACCAATCTGGGCAGCGATGCCGGCGCCGCCAAGCCGGCCAGCTGGTTCAGGAGCGTGCTGGAGCGGTTCCGCCCCCTGTATTGGCAGGCCTTTTTCGTCACCTTCGTGCTCAACGTCTTTTCGCTGGGCACGCCGCTGTTCGTGATGAGCGTCTACGATAAGGTGATCGGCGCCCAGTCCTATTCCATGCTGGTGTCGCTCTCCATCGGCGTGACCATGGCCCTGGCGGCGGATGCCTTGCTGCGCGAGGTCCGGGCCCGTATCCTGGCCTTTGTCGGGGCGCGGCTCGACAACATCATGGGCAACAACATCTTCCAGCACATCCTGGCCCTGCCGCCGGGCTTCACCGAGCGCGCCACCATCGGCGCCCAGGTGGCCCGCATCAAGGACTTCGAATCGGTGCGCGAGTTCTTCACCGGGCCGCTGGCCACGGTGTTCATGGAACTGCCCTTCGCCATCTTCTATTTCACCGTCATCGCCCTGCTGGGCGGGGTGATCGCCCTGGTGCCGGTGATCGGCACCTTCCTGTTCCTGGTGGGCGGCTGGGCGGTGATGCCCATCGTGCGCAAGAATGTCGGCATCGCGTCGCGCGCCGGGTCCAGGCGCCAGGAATTCCTGGTCGAGGCCCTGGGCAAGATGCGCGCCGTCAAGCTGGCCGCCGCCGAGCACACCTGGGTCAAGCGCTATCGCGATATGTCGGCCCGCGCCGCCATGGGCGGCTTCAAGAACGGCATGTTCGCCATCGCCATCAGTACCGGCTCGAACATCCTGATCATCTCGTCCGGCCTGGCCACCATCATGGTCGGCGTGCTGGGCGTCATCGACGGGGGGCTGTCCATCGGCGGCCTGATCGCCGCCATGATGCTGGTGTGGCGGGTGCTGTCGCCGCTGCAGACCGGCTTCACCATGCTGCAGCGAGTGGAGCAGGTGAGGGGCTCGATCCGCCAGATCGACGGGCTGATGGGCATCAAGCCGGAACGCGACCCCAAGGCCATCGTCGCGCCGCTGAAGAACATCAAGGGCCGCGTGGTCTTTTCCCGCGTCTCGTTGCGCTATAACAACGAGTCCGACCCCGCCTTGGTCGGCGTCTCCTTCGAGGTGGAGCCGGGCGAGGTGGTGTGCGTCACCGGGCGCAACGGCTCGGGCAAGTCCACCATTCTCAAGGTGCTGCTGGGCCTCTACACGCCCCAGGCCGGCGCGGTGAAGATCGACGCCACCGACATCCGCCAGATCGATCCCATCGAGATGCGGCACATGATCTCCTACACGCCGCAGACCTGTAACCTGTTCTTCGGGACGGTGGCCCAGAACCTGCGCCTCGCCCATCCCACCGCCACCGACGCGGATATCCGCTGGGCCTGCGATCAGGCCGACGTCTGGGAAGAGATCATGTCCCTGCCGCGCGGCCTCGAGACCCGTATCGGCGAGGGTGCGTCGGAACACCTGCCCACCAGCTTCGTCCAGAAGCTGTCGCTGGCCCGCGGCTATCTCAAGCGCAGCCCCATCATGCTGTTCGACGAGCCGGTCAACGGCCTGGATTTCGAGGGTGACCGCACATTCATGCAGTCGGTCGAGAATTTCCGCGGCCAATCCACCATTTTCATGGTCACCCATCGTCCCAGCCATCTGCGCGTCGCCGACCGCATCTTGGTGTTCGATGGTGGCTATCTGCGTCTCGCCGGTCCGGCCGAAGAGGTTCGGGCCCGCATACCGCCGGATCTGATCTGACATGAGCACGAATTCGAATCCTGGCCAGAACCTCGTCAACGTCCCCCAGCCCGACAAGGTGCCCCAGGCGGCCGGTCCGGCCAAGGCGCTGGTCAAGCTGTCCAACCGGCAGTCGCGCCACCTCGCCCAGGCGCTGGTCCTCGAGGAAAGCGGCACGTCCGGCCTGATCCGCTTCACCATGCTGCTGGCCAGCGCCACCACGGCGGCCTTCGTCGTCTGGGCGGCGCTGACCGACGTCCCGGAAATCGCCACCGCCGAAGGCCAGATCATTCCCTCGGGCCAGGTCCAGGCGGTCCAGCACCTGGAAGGCGGCATCGTCCAAGATATCGTCGCCCGCGACGGCGATCTGGTGGAGGCGGGGGCGCCCATCGTCCGCCTCAATCCGGCCCAGGCCATTTCCGACCTGGAGCAGACCCGGGCGCGCGAGGCCACGCTGCTGATCAAGGCCGAGCGCCTGCGCGCCCTGGCCGAGGAACGCCAGCCCGATTTCTCCCATATGCCCCAGGGCTATGAACGGCTGACCACCGACAATCTGGCCATCTTCAACAGCCAGTCCCAGGCCCGCGATACGTCGCGCTCGGTGATCCTGTCGCAGATGGAGCAGAAACGCTCCGACCTGCGCCTGCTGGAATCCCAGGAAAAATCCCTGCGCGAACAGTTGGGGCCGCTGCAGGAAGAAATGACCATGCGCCAGGAACTGGTCGCCAAGGGACTGGTGTCGCGGGTGGTCTTCCTGGACACCAAGCGCGAGCTGTCGCGCGTCCAGGGTGAACTGGCCCGCCTGATCGGCCAGGAGGTGACGGCGCGCGAGGCCCTGTCCGAGGTGGAGAACCGCCTGATGGACAACAAGTCGTCGCTGCAGAAGGCCACCATGGACGACCTGAGCACCACCATCAACGAACTGGCCCAGGTGCAGGAAAGCATCGGACGCCTGGAAGACAGGGTGACCCGCCTCGACATCGTCGCCCCGGTGCGGGGGCTGGTCAAGGGCCTGACCGTCAAGAACCGCGGCGCCGTGATCCAGGCGGGCGGCAATGTCTGCGAGGTGGTGCCGGTCGAGGACCACATGAAGGTGGACGCCAAGATCAACACCAAGGACGTCGGCCATCTCAAGATCGGCCAGCCGGTCCGGGTCAAGGTTACCACCTATGACTTCGCCCGCTACGGCGCGGTGGAGGGAACCCTGACCAAGATCTCCGCCTCCAGTTTCGCCGACGAGAAGGGCAATCCGTTCTTCAAGGGGGTCATCGACCTGCAGCATAATTATGTCGGCCTTACCCCCGGCCGCTACACCATCCAGCCCGGCATGTCGGTGACGGCGGAAATCATCACCGGCGACAAGACCCTGCTGCAGTACATGCTGAAGCCGATCTTCACCCAGATCCAGCAATCGTTCCACGAGCGCTGAGGCCGATAAGAACGGGCGTCAACCAGTGTGTTGACACCCGTTGATCCGGAAACTCCATTTCCCAAGAAAAAACGGCACCGCTGATTGGCGGTGCCGTTTTTGTGAAATAAGATGGCCCGGTCTCAGAAGGGGATTTCATCGTCCAGGTCGGCCGGGGGCTCCCAGGACTGGCCGCCGCCGCCGCCCTGGCGGGAACTGCCGCCACCA
>JAVBXM010000039.1 GCA_030824585.1 Phaeospirillum sp.
GTGGCTGTTCTCGATCCTCGACAACAGCCCGCAGGCCCAGGCCGAACGCGCCGCCTACGAAGCCCAGTCCATCCGGTCCGAGACCGGCCTGGGTGCCGAAGGCGCCGCCAGCCACTAAGGCCTGGACAAGCAAGATACGTTTCGACTGGGCCGCCGGATTATCCGGCGGCCCTTTTCTTTTGTCCGAAAGGCCGCGAGAGGGGGGGGCGGAAAGGCGGATAAACCACCAAGACACCAAGGACACCAAGAGGGCGGAGCAGGAAATCCCGCCCTACGTTTCCGGCTGAGAAAAAGGGAACTGGGCGGACGGGCGTGGAGTCCCGGGGCAAGAGATGATCCGAGAGAAGGCTCTCTTGGTGCCTTGGTGGTGAAACGGCGTGGCCCGGTGCCCCCGTTCCGGGCCGGATGCTTCAGCGCAGCAGGATCAGCGCGACCATGGCCGAGCCGAACACGATGCGGTACCAGGCGAAGGGGGCGAAGCCATGGCGTCCGACGAAGCCGATGAAGCCCCGCACCACCACCAGCGCCGAGAAGAACGCGGCCACGAAGCCGATGGCGATCAGCCCGATGCCGTCGAAGGAGATGGCCGCCCAGTTCTTGTAGAGCGAATAGACCGAGGCGCCGCACATGGTGGGGATGGCCAGGAAGAACGAGAATTCCGCCGCCGCGCGGCGGTCCAGGCCGAGCAGCATGGCGCCCAGGATGGTGGCGCCGGCCCGCGACACGCCGGGGACCATGGACACCAATTGGCAGGCGCCCACTCCCAGGGCCAAGGCGGGAGACATATCCTCGATGTCGTGGACACGGGCTCGCTTGGCCATGCGCTCGATGGCCAGGATGGCGAAGCCGCCCACCACCAGGGCGGTGGCGGCGACCAGCGGCGAGTCGAGCATCTGCTTGATGTATTTATAGGCCACGGCTCCGACCACCGCCGAGGGCAGGAAGGCGAGCAGCACGTTGCGCACGAAGGCGAAGGAGCGGGGCTGGCCCAAGGTGGTGGCCACGTCCCACAGCCGGATGCGGAACACCCAGCACACCGCCAGGATGGCGCCCAACTGGATGACGATCTCGAAGGTCTTGCCCGACGATCCCTCGAAGCCCAGCAGATCTCCGACCAGCATCAGATGGGCGGTGCTGGACACCGGCAGGAATTCGGTGAGGCCCTCGACGATGCCGAGGAGCAGGGCTTCGAACATGGCGAGCATGGTGGCTCCATCCCGGGTTGCTTCGGGCGCGGATCATGGGGGGGGCGGCAGGTTTTCGCAACCGCTAAACATATGCCTGCCGAGAGGCTTGCCGCCGGCCGTCACTTGACCTAAGACTCAAGGCCGGACCACTTCCAATTTGGAAAAGGTGGGGGCGATGTCTCTGATCGAGTGGGACCCGTCATTCAGCGTCGGCTCGGCTCGCATGGATGCCGACCATCAGAGGCTCATCGGCCTGCTTAACCGCCTGTATGACGCCTGGCATGGCGGTGAGAGCATCGCCGAGCTGGGCTGGCTGTTCGACGAATTGCTGGCCTATGCGGATACCCATTTCGCCGCCGAGGAAATAGCGCTGAAATCCCGCAACTATCCCCGCCTGGACAAGCAGCAGGCCGACCATGTGCGGCTCAAGGAATCGGTGATGGCCTTCCGCGGCCGCCATCTGGCCGGCGAGAGGCCCGATGCGCTGACCACCGAGATGACGGCCTTCCTCAAGGCCTGGCTGCTGGAGCACATCCTGGGCGAGGACATGCTCTACCGCGGCTACTTCAAGGGCGAGTGATCGCGCAGACTTGCTTTGTTATCCCGAACGCGGTGAGGGATCTCATCCTGGCGCGGCTATTCCGACCCGGTCCCGATGGTCCAGGCGGAGATCCCTCGCATGTGCTCGGGATGACATGAGACGTCAGGCCAGGGTTTCAGCCGATGGTCAGGACGATCTTGCCGCGCACGTGGCCGGTCCGCGACAGGTCCAGGGCTTGCGCCGCGCGGGCAAGCGGCATCTCGACGATTTCCGGCAGCTTGAGGATGCCCTGCTCGGCCAGGCCGGCCAGGCGGCGCAGATGGCCGGCATCGGGTTTGACGAACACGTATTTGCAGCGAATCCCCAGCCGCTCGGCCAAATCCCGGTCGGTCTTGTCGGTGATGGAGACCAGGATTCCCCCCGGCTTCACCGTCTCATAGGAGCGGGTCAGCACCTCGCCCCCCACCGTGCCGAACGCCATGTCGACGCCTTGCGGGCACAGGGCGCGGGTGGCGGCGACGAAATCCTCGGCCGAGTAGTCGATGACGTGATCGGCGCCCAGGGCGCGGACATAGTCGTGGTTGTCGGCCTTGGCGGTGGCGACCACGCTGGCTCCCGCCCACTTGGCCATGGGGACGGCGAAGCCGCCGACCCCGCCGGCTCCGGCATGGATCAGCACGCTCTGGCCGGAGCGCAGCTTGGCCACCTCCAGCATGGCCTGCCAGGCGGTCAGCGCCGCCAGCGGCACGGTGCAGGCCTGGGCGAAGGTCAAGCAGGCCGGCATGGGGGCCACGCCGTCGGCGTCCATCACCACGTATTCGGCGTAGGTGCCCCACTGGATGTCGGGCTTGCGGCAGAACGACCATACCCGCTCGCCCGGCGACAGGCCGGTGACGCCGTCGCCCAGCGCCGCGACGGTGCCGGCGGCGTCCCAGCCGGGGATCAGCGGAAACTTGCAGGGAAACAGCCGGGCCAGCCCGCCTTCCCTGATCTTCCAGTCCACCGGATTGACCCCGGCGGCATGAACGCGGATCAGCACCTCGCCGGGACCGGGAGTGGGCGTCTCGATCTCGGCCAACCGCATCACCTCGGAGCCGCCGAACCGGTCGCAGAGGATGGCCTTCATGGTGGCACTCCTGCATGTCGGGCTATGGCCCGAACCCATCCGGAGCGATGCCCCGGACCCCATTTCATTTATAAATCAAAGGGAGGTCTGGAGGCATCGCCTCCAGCCGGGGCCGGGGCGGGAGCCCCATAATTATCGCCTCAGGCTCCCGCCTCCCGCAGCTTGAACCGCTGTACCTTGCCGGTGGCGGTGCGGGGGATGGCTTCGAGGAAGCGGACGGTGCGCGGGCATTTGTAGATGGCCAGCTTGCTCCGCAGGGTCTCGACGATGCGGGTTTCCAAGATGGGCTCGTGCTCGCCCGCGTCGGCCACGGCGTAGAGCACCAGGCGGACCAGTCCATCCTCGTTGGGAATGCCCACCGCCACCGCGTCGGCCACGCCGGGGACCATCAGGGCGGCTTCCTCCACCTCGGCGGGGCTGACCCACTGGCCCGACACCTTGATCATGTCGTCGGAGCGCCCTTGCGGGCTCCACCAGCCCTCGCCATCCATGCTGAACACGTCGCCGGTCTTCCACCAGCCGTCCTTCAGCACCCGCTGGGTGACGTCGGGGCGGTTGTGGTAGCGGCGGAACAGCGAGTCCATGCGCACCCATAGATCGCCGGGAGTGTCGGGGGCGGTGATGACCTCGCCCGCCGGCGTGCGCAATTGCGCCTCGGCCCAGGGCAGCGGCCGGCCGCAGGCGCCGGGCTTCATGGCCGCCGGAGTGCTGGCGATGAACAGGAACAGCGCCTCGGTGGCGCCGATGCCTTCCAGCATCAGCCCGCCGGTCTCCTCCATCCAGCGGCGGCACAGCTCGGCCGGCAGGTTCTCACCCGCCGAAACCCAGGTGCGCACGCCCCGGAAGGCCGAAGACGACGCCACGCCGTCCTTGAGCATGACGCGGTAGAGGGACGGCACCGAAAGCACCACCTTGGGCTGGGTACGGGTGATGACCTCGGCGGCGGCGGCGGCGTCGGGCCAGCCGCGATGCAGCACCAGGGTGCCGCCGCAACGCAGGGCGCCGATCAGGCAATGGCCCAGGGGATAGGCGAAGAACAGCTTGGAGGTGGAGAAGATGCGGTCGCCGGGCAAAAGGCCCAGGTTCTCGCGCACGTGGCGCTCCCCCAGCGGGATCGAGCCGTGGACGTGCACGGCCCCCTTGGGCTGGCCGGTGGTGCCCGAGGTGTACATCCACAGCGCCATGTCCTCGGGCGCCATGTCGGCCGATTGCAATACGTCCGGGGCGCCTTCCAGGAAGGCGTCGAAATCGTCGCTGGTCACCATGCGGGACGAGGCGCGGGCCAGGGCCAGGGATTCGGCGGCCAGGTCCTTCAGCGCGCTTTCCGCCAGCAGCAGCGGCGAGCCGCTGTCGCCCAGGGCATGGGACAGGTCCTTGGGCGAGAGGCGGGTGTTCAGCGCCACCGCCACCAGACCGGCCTTCATGGCGCCCAGATAGGCGGCCACCAGCTCGGGTCCGTCGTCCAGCAGCAGCAGGACGGGCTGCTGGCGCTTGACGCCGGCGGCCAGCATGGCATTGCCGAAGCGGCAGGCCAGGCGGTCCAACTGGTCATAGGTCAGGGTCTGGCCGCCACAGATGATGGCAAGGCTTTCCCCGCGGCCCGCAGCAAGGCTGGGGCCCAGAAT
>JAVBXM010000260.1 GCA_030824585.1 Phaeospirillum sp.
AACGGCAGGGGCTCCTTGCTTTGTGACGGGGTACGCCCAAGGCACTAACGGGCTCCCTGCCGGATGGCCACTTTGCCATGGCCAACACCGACTACATACAAGGCACCAAGGACACCAAGGGGACTTTCCCTTTCCTCGTCATGCCCGGGCTTGGTTCGGGCATCCACACCCAGCCGCCTATCTCGTAGCTTGACCCGGCATTCAGGCGGAGCCGCGTGGATGGCCGGAACAAGTCCGGCCATGACGGCAGGGATGCGGCCTCGTCACTTGCTTCGCCCTCTTGGTGTCCTTGGTGACTTGGTGGTTTATCCGTCTTTTCCGCATTCCCGCGCGGGTGGAATGCGGTCAAGCCCAGGGGAACGAGGACGGTGTACCGATGTTAACCGGACACCAGTGGGTCAAGCCCGGCCATGACGAGACAATGCCAACCTCTCTCGATCCAGGTTTAAGGCCCGATACTCTAACCCGACCGGGGCACGAAGCCGTCGATGGAGGCGTACTGTTTCGGCCAGGGCATGGCATAGCCCTGCTCGGCGGCGGCGTGACGGGTCCAGTAGGGATCGAACAGGTGGGTACGGGCCAGGACGCAAAGGTCGGCGCGGCCCGCCGCCAAGATGGTGTTGACGTCGGCGTGGGACTGGACGTTGCCCACCGTCATGGTGGGGATGCCCGCCTCCAGCCGGATACGGTCGGCGAAGGGGGTCTGGAACAGGCGGCCGTAGACCGGCTTCTGCTCGGCCACCACCTGGCCCGCCGAGACGTCGATGATGTCGCAGCCCAATTCCTTCAGGCGCCGCGCCACCTCCACGCCGTCCTCGGGAGTGAAGCCGCCCTCGGCCCAATCGGTGGCGGAAATGCGCACCGAAATGGGCTTGTCGGCCGGCCAGACGGCGCGCACCGCCCGGAACACCTCCAGCGGAAAGCGCATGCGGTTCTCCAGGCTGCCGCCGTACGTGTCCTCGCGGCGGTTGGTCAGCGGCGACAGGAAGGTGGACAGCAGATAGCCATGGGCGAAGTGGACCTCGACCATGTCGAAGCCGGCCTGATCGGCCATGACCGTCGCCTGGATGAAGTCCGCCACCACCTTGTCCATGTCGGCGCGATCCATGGCCCTGGGCGTCTGGTTGAGCTGGCGATAGGGGATGGGCGACGGCGCCATCACCGGCCAGTTGCCGTGGTCCAGGGGCTGGTCCATGCCCTCCCAGATCAGCCTGGTCGAGCCCTTGCGCCCGGCGTGGCCCAATTGAACGGCGATCCTGGCCTCGCTGTTGGCATGGACGAAGTCGCAGACCCGCTTCCAGGCCGCCACATGCTCGGGCTTGTAAAGACCGGCGCAGCCCGGCGTGATGCGGCCCTCCGGGCTGACATCGGTCATCTCGGCGATCACCAGGCCGGCCCCGCCCATGGCGCGGCTGCCCAGGTGCACCAGATGGAAGTCGCCGACGGTGCCGTCCTCGGCGGAGTACATGCACATGGGCGACACCACCACCCGGTTGGCCAGCGTCATGCCGCGCAGCCTGAACGGCGTGAACATGGGCGGCGTCGGCCGGTCGGGAACCGGCGTCCTCGATTGTTCGGCCGCCTGCCCGGCGAACCAGCGCTCGATGCCGTCCACGTACTGGGGATCGCGGAGCCGCAGGTTGTCGTAGGTGATGCGCAACGAGCGGGTCAGCATGGAGAAATTGAACTGCACCGGATCGAGGCGGCCGTGATAGCGCTCGGTCTGCTCGAACCATTCCATGCTGACCTGCGAGGCGCGCTGCAGGCTGTCGACCACCGGCCGGCGATCGCGCTCGAAGGCGTCAAGGGCGGAGTCGAGGCTGGGATTGGCCGCCAGAGCGGCGGCCAGGGCGATGCCGTCCTCCATGGCCAGCTTGGTGCCCGAGCCGATGGTGAAATGGGCGGTATGCAGCGCATCGCCCATCAGCACCACGTTGCCGTGGTGCCAGCGGCGGTTCCTGACCCGGGGGAAGCTGCGCCAGATGGAGTTGTTGGAGATCAGGCGGTGCCCCTCCAGCTCGGCGGCGTACAGGCGTTCGCAATAGGCGACGCTGGCCGCCTCGTCGGCGCGGTCCAGCCCGGCCTTGCGCCAGGTGTCCTCGGTGCATTCGATGATGAAGGTCGAGCGCCCGTTCTCGAACTGATAGCAGTGGGAGCGGAACAGGCCGTGCTCGTTCTCGCGGAAGAAGAAGGTGAACGCCCCGAACGGCCGCGTGGTGCCCAGCCAGATGAACTTGTTGGGCCGCAGGTCGATGTCGACGCCGAAATGCTCCTTGTGCTGGTCGCGCACCACGCTGTTGATGCCGTCGCCGGCCACCACCAGGTCCCAGGAACGGTATTCCTCGATATCGGTGACATTGGCGTCGTGGATCACCTCCACCCCCAGTTCCCGCGCCCGTGCCTCGAGAATCTGCAGCAGTTTCAGCCGCGACAGGCCGGCGAAGCCGTGGCCGCGCGACACCAGGACGTGGCCCCTGTAGTGGGTCTCGATATCGTCCCAATGGGCGAAGGATTCGGTGATCCGGCGGTAGGAATCCGGGTCGGCCTCGGCGAAATTGGCCATGGTGGCGTCCGAGAACACCACGCCGAAGCCCCAGGTGACATTGGCCGGATTGCGCTCGATCACCCGGATGGTGGCGTCGGGGCGCTGCTTCTTCATGAGGATGGCGAAGTACAAGGACGCGGGGCCACCGCCGATGCAGGCTATCTTCATCACACCCTCCCTGGCCGCCATGCGACGGCGAGATAGTTTATGATTAAAATAATATGGCACAGGTCAGTTTGTAGTCAATCCAAATTCCCGGGACCCGGCCTTCAGTCCTTGGCGGCGGCCTTGCGCGTCCGGCGCGGCGCCTTCGCCGCCGCCGGGGGCTTGGCGCCGGGATCGACGATGCCGTGCGCCACCATGGTGAAGAAGATGTCCAGGATCTTGTCGATGGGAATGGATTTGCCGGGGTCGTACCAGCGCGACATCCAGTTGCACATGCCCAGGACGCCGTTGGCCACCATGCGGGCGTCCAGGCCGGGCTTGAAGATGCCCTGCTCCTGGCCGTCCTCGATCAGGCGGGTCCACAGGTGGGTGTATTCGTTCCACACCCCGCGCAGTTCGGCGGCCTTGCCCTCGTCCTCGAGGAAATGGTCCTCGCGCAGCGCCACCGTCATTTCGAGATAGTTGGGATTGAAGCGGTCCAGGTGGTTGCGGATGGCCGCCTCCAGCTTTTCCTCGGCCGGCAGGTTGGAGTTGATGATCGCCCCCAGCCCCATGACCAGCGAGGTGCTCTGCGGCAGGATGATCTTGAGCAGGATGTCGGCGCGGCTCTTGAAATAATAATAGATGGCCTCGCGCTTGATGCCGACCGCGTTGGCGATGTCCTCGATGGACGTGCGGTTGACCCCCTGGCGCTCGAACACCTCGGTAGCCCGCCTCAGTATCTGAATCCGTCGGCTCATCCCTGCCCATTCCTAACGTCTTGCCCGAGGTCAGACCCTATCCCGAACCACCGCAACGCACAATGGAATTTTTTACAGGGCCGTAAAAATCCTGTTTACGGGACTGTAAAATTCTTTTAGCGTTCAAACAACGGCAGCACGCTGATCGGACCCAGTCCGGCGGCGATGGAATCGGAGGAAACATCCGCGGCGGCCGCCATGAACAAGAGGGAGGAACCGCCGTGAAAGCCGAAGAGCTCGTAGGCAAAGTCTATGCCCCGTTCACCGTCGACGTGGAGAAGGGCCGCCTGCGGCTTTTCGCCAAGGCCATCGGTGAATCCAATCCGGTCTACCTGGACGACGACGCGGCGCGAAAGGCAGGCTATGCCTCGCTTCCGGCCCCGCCGACCTTCGCCTTCTCCATCGCCATGGACGCCGAGCAGCCGTTCAAGGTCCTCGAGGATCTGGGGGTGGACAAGACCCGCTCCATGCACGGCGAGCAGATTTTCGACTACATCGAGCCCATCTGCGCCGGCGACACCGTCACCGGCGTGCAGCGGGTGGTCGAGACCTTCGAGAAGAAGGGCGGCGCCATGCGTTTCATCGTCACGGAAACGCTGCTGAAAAACCAGCACACCCGGCCGGTGGCGAATTTACGGACCGTAATAATCGTCCGTCAGGGGTAGGGAGATGACCATGAGCATCCGCTTCGCCGACATCGCGGTGGGGGACAGCATCCCCGAACTCGCCAAGCCGCCCATCGACCGCACCCAACTGGCCCTGTTCGCCGGTGCCTCGGGCGATCACAACCCCATCCACCTGGATGACGAGCAGGCCCGCTCGGGCGGGCTGCCCGGCGTGATCGCCCACGGCATGCTGTCCATGGCCTTTCTGGGACAGGTGCTGACCGGCTGGGTGCCGCAATCGGCCGTCCGGTCGTTCTCGGCCCGCTTCACCGCCATGGCCTTCCCCGGCGACACCATCACCTGCAAGGGGGTGGTCACCGCCAAGTCCGAGGAGAACGGCGAGATGGTGGTCGACCTCGACCTTTCCGCCGTCAACCAGGACGGCAAGCAGACCCTGGCCGGATCGGCCCGCATCGCCCTGCCCGCCTAGGAGCGCCCCACATGGCCTATCTCGCCGAGATTCCCTATGGCTGCTACTGGTCCACCCCCTTCGCCAAGTGGATGGGCAGCCTGGCGCGGCTCCATTCCCTGGAATTCGCCGCCCACGTCGCCAAGGCCGAACTGGCCCGGCGCGACATCCCGGCCGGAGGATTCGATTTCGGCGTGCTGGGCACCTCGGTGCCGCAGAAGCATTGCTTCTACGGCGCGCCCTGGCTGATGGGCATGATCGGCGCGCCCCAGGCCGGCGGCCCCTCGGTGTCCCAGGCCTGCGCCACCGGATTGCGCTGCCTGCTGACGGCAGCGACGGAGATTCAGGCCGGGCTGGCCACCATGGCCCTGTCGGCCACCTGCGACCGCACCTCCAACGGGCCGCACCTCTACTACCCCGATCCCGGCGCCCCCGGCGGCACCGGCACCGCCGAGGATTGGGTGATGCAGAACTTCTCGTACGATCCGTTCACCGCCAAGTCCATGCTGGCCACCGCCGAGAACGTGGCCGCCCGCTACAAGATCGACACCAGGCGCCAGCACGACGTGGTGCTGCGGCGCGAGGAGCAGTACGCCGCCGCCCTGGCCGACGACTGCGCCTTCCTCAAGCGCTTCATGACCCTGCCCTTCGAGGTCCCCACCCCCAATTTCCGCAAGACCGCCTCGGTCATGGCGGCCGACGAGGGCGTCACCCGCTCGACCCCGGAAGGGCTGGCGGCCCTGAAGCCGGTGATGGAAGGCGGCACCGTGACCTTCGGCGCCCAGACCCATCCGGCCGACGGCAACGCCTGCCTGATCGTCGCCACCCCGGGCAAGGCCCGCGAACTGTCCCGCGATCCCAAGATCAGGGTGCGGCTGAAGGGCTTCGGCCTGGAAAGGGTCGAACCCGCCTTCATGCCCCGCGCCACCGTCCCGGCGGCCAAGCGCGCCCTGGAGCAGGCCGGCATCGGCATCGACAAGGTCAAGGCGGTCAAGCTGCACAATCCCTTCACGGTCAACGACATCGTCTTCGCCGAGGAAACCGGCACCAAGATCGCCGAGATCAACAATTACGGCTCGTCGCTGGTCTGGGGCCATCCCCAGGCGCCCATGGGCACCCGGAGCGTGATCGAACTGATCGAGGAACTGGTGATCCGCGGCGGCGGCTACGGCCTGTTTTCCGGCTGCGCCGCCGGCGACACCGCCATGGCCGTGGTGATCCTGGTCGATGAACGTCCGGCCTGAGCCCAACGGGGAAGCACGACCATGAACCTGTCCGATTGGATCGAACGCTGGGCCGGATTTGCCGCCGACAAGCCGGCGCTGCGCTATGAGGGCGCCGAGCTGACCTATGGCGGCCTGGCCCGCCATATCGCCCGCATCGCCGGCGCGCTGTCCGGCACCCTGGGCATCCGCCGGGGCGAGCGGGTGGCGTGGCTGGGCCTCAACAACGCCGAGAGCATCGCCCTGCTGTTCGCCTGCGCCCGCATCGGCGCCATCTTCACTCCGCTCAACTGGCGCCTGACCCCGGTGGAGCATCTGGCGCTGATGACCGATTCCGAGCCGTCCCTCTTGGTGGTCGAGCCCGAATTCGCCGATGCCATCGCCGCCAAGCGGGTGGTGATCACCGGTCCCCGGCTGGCCTGCACCGGCGGCCCGCGCTCCGGCTGGCTGGACTGGGATTCCATGGTCGAGGCCGCGCCGCTGCTGAGCGGCGGCGAGGGCCGCGCCGATGACCCGCTGCTGCTGTGCTACACCTCGGGCACCACCGGCCAGCCCAAGGGCGCCCTCCACACCCAGGACGGCATGCTGTGGAACGCCGTCAACAGCACCCAGATGCACGACCTGACCAGCCAGGACCGGGTGCTGACCACCCTGCCCATCTTCCACGTGGGCGGGCTGAACATCCAGACCATGCCGGCGCTCCATGCCGGCGCCACCGTCACCCTGCACCGCCGCTTCGACGCCGCCACCACGCTGGCCACCCTGGTGGAGGAGCGCACCACCCTGGCGGTGCTGGTTCCCACCCAGCTCGACCTGCTGCTGGCCGAGCCGGGCTGGGCGACCGCCGATTTGTCGAGCCTGCGCTGCATCACCACCGGCTCGACCATCATCCCCACCGGGCTGGTGCGCACCATCCAGGCGCGCGGCATTCCGGTGATCCAGATCTTCGGCTCGACCGAGACCGGCCCGGTGGCGGTGTTCCAGCGGGTCGCCGACAGCGGCAAGGTCGGCGTCGCCGGCCATTGCGCCGTCCATTGCGAGATGCGGCTGGTGGACGGCGACGGCAACGACGTGGCGCCCGGCCGGTCGGGCGAGGTGCTGATCAAGGGCCGCAACATCATGATCGGCTACTGGCGCGACGAGGTGGCCACCCGCGCCGCGCTGAAGGACGGCTGGTTCGCCACCGGCGACATCGGCCACCTGGACGATGACGGCGCCCTGATCATCGACGACCGCAAGAAGGAAATGATCATCTCGGGGGGCGAGAACATCTTCCCCGCCGCCCTGGAAGCCATCCTGGGCGAGTGCCCCGACATCGAGGAGGCCGCCGTGGTCGGCCGCCCCGACGAGCGCTGGGGCGAGATCCCGGTGGCGGTGGTGGTGCCCCGGCCGGGCACCCGCCTGACCGAGGAGGGGGTTCTCGCCCTCTTCAAGGACAAGGTCGCCCGCTACAAGCACCCGCGCGCCGTGATCTTCACCGACCACCTGCCCCGCACCAGCATCGGCAAGCTGGTCAAGGCCGACATCCGCAAGCTGGCGCGGCAGACGCCGCCCTCTTCCTCCATCTAAGCCCGGAGACCCGTTCCCATGACCACAAAGATCGGTATCGACGTCGGCGGCACCTTCACCGACTTCTTCGTCGCCGAGGCCGGGTGCGAACCGAGGATTCACAAGGTCCTGTCCACCCCCCATGATCCCTCCATCGCGGTGCTCACCGGCCTGGAGGAGATCGCCGCCAGCCGCAAGCCCGCCATGGCCCTGGCCGACTACGTGCGGACCATCGACACCATCGTCCACGGCACCACGGTGACCACCAACGCCACCTTGACCCATACCGGGGCCAAGTGCGGGCTGATCACCACCGAGGGCGTGCGCGATGCCCTGGAAATGCGCAGAGGCATCCGCGAGGAGCAGTACAACAACCGCTACACCAACGTGCCGCCGCTGGTGGAACGCTACCTGCGCGCCGGAACCGGCGGACGCATGGACCGCGCGGGGCGGGAGGTGGCGCCCCTGGCCCTGGCCGACATCGAAGCCGCCATCGCGCTGTTCAAGCGCGAAAAGGTCGAGGCGGTGGCCATCTGCTTCATGAACGCCTTCGCCAACCCGGCCCACGAGCGTCAGGCGGCCGAGCTGGTGCGCAAACATCTGCCCGAGGCCTACCTGACCGTCTCCACCGACCTGCTGCCGTCCATCCGCTTCTACGACCGCATCAGCACCACGGCGCTGAACTCCTATGTGGGGCCCAAGCTCAGCCGCTATCTCGACCAGTTGACCGGACGGCTGAAGGAGGTCGGCTTCGACGGATTGCTGCTGATCACCCAGTCCAACGGCGGCGTCATGGCCCCTGAAGTGGCGCGCGAGAAGGCGGCGCTGACCCTGCTGTCGGGACCGGCGGGCGGCCCCGGCGCCGGCCTGGCCTATGCCGCCGTCCACGGCCAGAACCGCTGCATCACCACCGACATGGGCGGCACCAGCTTCGAGGCCTCCATGGCCGTCGACACCCCGATCATGGTCAATGACGGAGAGATCGCGCGGCACCGCATCGCCCTGCCCATGCTGGGCATCCACACCATCGGGGCCGGCGGCGGCTCCATCGGCTGGATCGACGAGGGCGGCATGCTGCGCATGGGGCCGCAATCGGCGGGCGCCGATCCCGGCCCGGCCTGCTACGGCAAGGGGGGCACGAAGCCGACCTCCACCGACGCCAACCTGGTGCTGGGCTACCTCAACCCCGGCTTCTTCGCCGGCGGCCGCATGAGCCTGGACCTGGCCGCCGCCGAACGCGCCATCGCCGAGCACGTCGCCAAGCCGCTGGGCCTCTCGGTGGTCGAGGCGGCGGCGGGCATGTACCGCATCATCTGCAACAACATGGCCCAGGGCGTCCGCGAGGTGACCATCAAGCGCGGCTTCGACCCGCGCGAGTTCCCGATGATCGTCGCCGGCGGCGCCGGCCCCATCCATTCCTGCCTGATCGCCGACGAGCTGGAGATGCCCTTCCAGATCGTGCCGCGCGAATCCTCGGTGCTGTGCGCCTACGGCATGCTGATGGGCGACATCCGGCACGACTTCGTGCGCACCTTCGTCTCGCGCCTCGACAGCCTGGACTGGCCCAGGCTCAAGGCGGTGATCGCCGAGATGGCCAAGGACGGCGACGACCTCCTGGACAGCGAGCGCATCTCCGCCGACCGCCGCCGCGTCGCCGTCAAGCTGGATTGCCGCTACCTCAAGCAATACCACGAGGTGTCGTTCGAGGTGCCCATGGCAAGCATCGAGGCGGGCGACACTGCCGCGATCACCCGGCTGTTCCATGCCGAGCACAACCGGCTCTACGGCTACTCGCTGGAGGAGCAGAAGGTCCCGGCCGAGATCATCAACGTGCGGCTGCAGGCGGTGGGCGTCACCGACAAGCCCTCGGGCCGAGCCGAGCCCTATGCCGGGCCGGACGGCTCGGCGGCCGTCAAGGGCGAGCGCATGGTCTACGTCCCCGAGGACAAGGCCTTCCGCTCGGTCCCCGTCTATGACGGCCACAAGCTGAAGCACGGCAACCGGGTCGCCGGCCCGGCCATGATCGAGGAAATCACCACCGCCATCTTCGTCTCGGCCTCGTATGACGGGGTCTGCGACCGCACCGGCTCGTTCGCGCTGTACCGCAAGGGGCGCGAGGACCTGGTGGCCAACATCCTGAAGGGGGCCTGAACGCCATGACCGCCGTCGATCCCATCCTGCTGTCGGTTTACGCCCGCACCTTCAAGTCGATCACCGACGAGATGAGCATCTCGGTGCAAAAGACCACCCGCTCGCCCATCCTGTGCGAGGCCAAGGACTTCGTCACCGGGCTCTACGACGCCGAAGGCAACATGCTGGAGCAGACCGAGAACCTGCCGATCCTGGCGTTCTCGCTGGCGCCGGTCTGCAAGTACATCCTGAAATACTTCGAGGGCGACATTCATCCCGGCGACGTCATCTTCCACAACGACGTCTTCTCCATGGGCAACCAGAACAACGACGTCGCCGTCTACAAGCCCGTCTTCCAGGGCGAGACCCTGGTGGGCTGGACCGCCGTCAAGGGCCACCAGGCCGATATCGGCGGCAACGTGCCCGGCGGCTACAACCCCAACGCCAAGGAAGTATGGCAGGAGGCGCTGCGCATCCCGCCGGTCAAGATCTATGACCGGGGCGTGTTCCGCAAGGACGTCTGGGACCTGATCTTCGCCAATATCCGCCTCGACATCGTCCAGCACGACATGCGCGCCCAGATGGGTGCCTGCACGGTGGGCGAGCGCCGCTTCCTGGAACTGCTCTCCAAGTACGGCCTGCCGAGCTTCAGGGCCCACAAGACGGCGCTGTTCGACGCCACGCGGCGGATGATGGAGGCCGAGATCGCCAAGATTCCCAACGGCCGCTATTCCGGCGAGGGCATGGTCTATTACGACGGCCACCATGTGGGCAGCCAGTTCACCATCCGCGTCGACATCACCGTCGAGGACCGCAAGGTGCGTTTCGACTACACCCGCACCGACCCGCAGACCGACGGCTTCGTCAACGGCACCTTCACCTCGTCGGCCTCGGCCACGGTGCTGACCCTGCTGCAGATGGTCAACCCCGACATCCCCCACAACGAGGGCATGATCCAGCCCATCGAGATCATCATCCCCGAGGGCACCATCCTCAACGCCAGCTACCCCAAGGCCACTACCTTCGGCAACCATCTGTGCCCGCCCAACGCCGACGCCATCATCCGCGCCCTGGCCCCGGTGATCCCCGACCGGGTCACCGCCGGCTGGAACAACCTCCTGTGCTCGCTCACCACCGGCATCGACCCGGAAAAGGGCGAGAAGTACGTGGATATCGGCTTCATGGGGCTCAAGGGCGGTTCGGGCGCCATGAACGGCACCGACGGCTACGACCATATCGGCATGATCGACGCCTCGGGCGGCCTCCTCGACCAGGATTACGAGATGTTCGAGCAGACCACGCCGCATCTGCTGATCAAGCACGAATACCTCGTCGACTCGGCCGGCCCCGGTCAGTGGCGCGGCGGCCTGGGGGTGGAGACCATCTTCACCATCGGGTCCGACGACACCCAACTGGTGACCTTCGGCGACGGCGATTTCGAACCGGCCTTCGGCCTGTTCGGCGGCGGCGAGGGAACGCTCAACCTGATCGAGCTGACCTATCCCGACGGCACGAGCGTGGTGCCGCGCAACAAGGACCTGATCACCGGCGTGCCCAAGGGCACCCGCTACCGCCAGTTGGCGGGCGGCGGCGGCGGCTATGGCCCGGCGGCCAAGCGCGACCGGGCGCTGCTGGGCCGCGAGGTCAGGGACGGCGTGATTTCGCCCGATGCGGCACGCTCCGCCTATGGCTGGGAAGGCTGAGCGGCATGGATTTCGATCTCTCCGAGGACCAGCGCGCCATCCAGGAGACCTTCGCCCGCTTCGTCGACCGCGAGGTGGCTCCGGCGGCGGCGGCGCTGGACGAGGCCCACCAGTTCCCCCGCGAACTGTTCGCCAAGTTGGGGGAACTGGGCTTCTTCGCCATGCGCTATCCCGAGACGGTGGGCGGCGCCGGGGTGGACCTCTCCACCTTCTGCCTGGCCCTGGCCGAAATCGCCCGCGGCTCCCTGTCGCTCGCCGGGGCGGCGGCCATGCAGGCGCTGATGGGCACCAACTTCCTGTGGCTGCTGGGCAACGAGGACATCCGCCGCCGCCTGCTGGAACCAGCGCTTCGGGGCGAGAAGATCGGCGCCATCTGCATGACCGAGCCCAATGCCGGCTCGGACCTGGGCGGCATCGCCACCACGGCGGTCAAGGTGGACGGCGGCTGGAAGATCAGCGGCCAGAAGACCTGGATCACCTCGGCGCCGCTGGCCGATTTCTTCACGGTCTTCGCCCGCGCCGGTGCCGAGAAAAAGCTGACCATCTTCCTGGTGGAGAAGGGCTCGGCGGGCCTCACAATCGGCCGCTCCATCGAGAAGATGGGGGTGTGGGCGCTGCCCACCTCGGAAGTCGCCTTCGACGAATGCTTCGTCCCCGACTCCCACATGCTGAGCAAGGAGGTGGGCGACGGCGAGGGGCATCTGCGCAAGATCCTCTCGGAAATCCGCATCATCACCGGGGCCATGGCCAACGGCGTCGCCCGCGCCGCCCTGGCCGAGGCGGTCCGCTATTCCACCGAACGCAAGCAGTTCGGCAAGCCCATCGCCGCCTTCCAAGGCGTGTCCTTCAAGCTGGCCGAGATGGCCACCGACCTGGAAGCCGCCGAGCAACTGGTCCGCTACGCCGCCTGGCTCAAGGACGCCGGGCGGCCCCACGCCCAGCAGGCGGCCATGGCCAAGCTGTTCGCCACCGAGGCGGCGGCCAGGACCTGCGACCAGGCGGCCCGCGTGCTGGCCTCCTACGGCTTCGCCATGGAGTACCCGGTACAGCGCTATCTGCGCGACATCCGCTTCACCCTGATCGGGGGAGGCACCAGCGAAATCCTCAAGCTCATCATCGGCAAGGAGCTGACGTCATGAGTGAACGCCGTATCCGCGTCCTGCTCGCCAAGCCCGGCCTGGACGGCCACGACCAGGGCGCCAAGATCGTGGTGCGCGGCCTGATCGACGCCGGGTTCGAGGTGATCTACACCGGCCTGCGCCAGACCCCCATCGCCGTGGCCAACGCCGCCCTGGAAGAGGGCGTCGACGTCATCGGCCTGTCCAGCATGGCCGGGTCCCACTTGCCCTTCTGCCGCAAGCTGCGGCCGCTGCTCGACGAGCGTGGCCTGGGCGACAAGGTCTGCCTGATCGGCGGCAACATTCCGGCCACCGATCACGCCGAACTGCGCGCCCTGGGCTTCACCGGGATCTTCCCCACCAGTTCGAAGATCGCCGCCATCGTCGACTTCATCAAGGAGGAGGTGCAATGAGCGAGCGACAGACGAAGCCGCGCCGCGTGGTCAACGAATCCGGCATCGAGATCAAGACCGCGTACACCGCCGCCGACGTGGAGGCGACGGGGGGCTTCGATCACATCGGCGAGCCGGGCAAGTTCCCCTTCACCCGGGGCATCCATGCCGAGATGTACCGCAAGCGCCCGTGGACCATGCGGCAGTATGCCGGCTTCGGCAACGCCGCCGACACCAACCAGCGCTTCAAGTTCCTGATCGCCAACGGCCAGACCGGCCTGAACGTCGCGTTCGACCTGCCCACCCAGATCGGCTTCGACTCCGACTCCCCCATGGCCGAGGGCGAGGTCGGACGCGTCGGCATGGCGGTGGACACGCTTCGGGACTTCGAGGTGGCCTTCGACGGCATCGATCTCGAACAGATCACCGTGTCGCTGACCGTCAACGGTTCGGCCGCCATCCTGATCGCCATGTATCTGGTGATGGCCCAAAAGCGCGGCTACGACGTGGCCCGCTTACGCGGCACCGCCCAGAACGACATCTTGAAGGAGTTCATCGGGCGCGGCACCTGGATCTTCCCGGTGGAACCATCCATGAAGCTGGTGGGCGACACCATCGAGTACTGCGCCCAGCACGCCCCCAAATACAGCCCGGTCAGCGTCTGCGGCTATCACATCCGCGAATCCGGGGCCAACCCCGCCCAAGAGATGGCCTACGCCTTCTGCATCGCCAAGGCCTATGCCGACGAGACCCTGAAGCGCGGCCTGCACATCGACGAGTTCGCCGGGCGCCTGTCGTTCAACTTCAACATCTTCGGCAACATCTTCGAGCAGGTGGCCAAGTTCCGCGCCGCCCGCGGGCTGTGGGCGAAAATCATGAAGGAGGAATACGGGGCGCAGGACCCCGGCTCCATGTGGATGCGCATGATCGCCGCCGGCGGCGGCGGCGGCCTGACCAAGGAGCAGCCCGAGAACAACATCGTGCGCGGCGCCTATTACGCCCTGATCAGCGCGCTTTCCGGCACCCAGACCATGGCGCTGTGCTCCTACGACGAGGCCTACACCATCCCCACCGAGCACTCGGCCCGCATCTCCTTGCGCACCATGCAGTTGCTGATCGAGGAAATGGGCCTGACCGAGACGGTCGATCCCCTGGGCGGCTCCTGGTACGTCGAGACGCTCACCAACCAGATGCGCGACAAGATGGTCGAGACCATGGCCGACATCGACCGTCGCGGCGGCATCGTCTCGCTGGTGGCCCAAGGCCTAGCCCAGGCGGCGGTTTCCGCCCAGGCCTACCAGATGCAAAAGCGCATCGAATCGGGCGACTTCCCCAAGGTCGGCGTCAATTGCTACCGCGAGGAGGAGGAAGAGGCCAAGGTCGAGTTCCACCCCTACGACGAGGACGACGCCAAGGCCCAGGTCGCCGCCCTGGATACCATCCGGGCCGAGCGCGACGGCCGCAAGGTCCAAGTGGCGCTCGACCGGGTCGAGGCCGACGCGCGGGCCGGAACCAACGTCATGCCGGCCCTGATCGAGGCGGTGAAGGCCTATGCCAGCGTCGGCGAGATCACCGACCGGCTGGTCACCGTCTACGGCCGCTATCGCGAACCCGTCGTGTTCTAACCCCCCGAGGAAACGCATGACCGCCATCGAACGCTACCTCGCCCCCGCCGACCTGGACTCCGCGCTTGCCGCCCTGGCGGGCGGCAATGCCACCGTCCTGGCCGGCGGCACCGACCTCATGCCGCAAATCAATGCCGGCAAGGTCGCCTTCCGCCCCATCCTGCTCAACATCCGCCGCATTCCCGATCTCCGCGCGGTCGAGGTGGGCCAGGGCCGCATCACCATCGGCGCGCTGGTCACCATCACCGAGCTGAAGGACAACCCGGTCATCGCCAAGGCGGTGCCGCTGCTGGCCGAGGCCGCCGACCACTTCGCCTCGGACCAGGTGCGCAACATGGGCACCATCGGCGGCAACGTGGCCAACGCCTCGCCGGCCGGCGACACCCTGGTGCCGCTGCTGGTGCTGGACGCCCAGGTGGAACTGGCCTCGGCCACCGGACGCCGTTCCGTGCCCATGGCCGAGTTCTTCACCGGTCCGGGCCGCAGCGTACGCCGCCCAGACGAGCTGATCACCGGCCTGTCGCTGCCCCTGCCCCGGCTGCGCACCGTGTCGCGCTTCGTCAAGTTCGGGACAAGGCCGGCGCTCGACATCTCGGCGGTGTCCATCGGCTTTTCCGCCACCCTGGACAGCGGACGGCTGTCCGACGTGCGGGTGGCGTTCGGCGCGGTGGGGCCGACGCCCATGCGCGGCCGCGCCACCGAGGCCGTGCTGGAGGGCGCCCCCCTCGACGCCGGGCTGATCGCCAAGGCGGCGGCCACCGCCCAGGACGAGGTGAAGCCCATCGACGACCTGCGGGCCAGCGCCTGGTATCGCCGCGAACTGATCCACAACCTCCTGGGAAAGGTGCTGAGCGATGTCGTCTCTCGTTGAGATCTCCTGTGTCGTCAACGGCACGCCCACCCGGCTGGCCGTGCCGCCCCAAACCAGCGCGCTCGCCCTGCTGCGCGACCACCTGGGCCTTTCCGGCACCAAGTACGGCTGCGGCGAGGGTGAGTGCGGCGCCTGCACCATCTTGGTGGACGGCGTCTCGGTCAATTCCTGCCTGATGTTCGCCGTGGATTTCGACGGCCGCACCATCACCACCATCGAGGGGCTGGCGGTGGACCGCGCCTCCGACCCGCTGCGCCAGGCCTTCGTCGACAAGGGCGGCGTCCAGTGCGGCTTCTGCACCCCGGGCATGGTGGTGCAATCCCGCCACGTGCTGGACAAGCACCCCCACGCCGGCCCCGAGGAGGTCAAGCGCGGCCTCGAGGGCAATCTGTGCCGCTGCACCGGCTACAAGAAGATCGTCGAGGCGGTGGTCACCGCCGCCGCCGCCCAGTCAGCCGCCGAGTAAGGACCCGACGAGATGAACGCTCCCCAGCACGCCAGCCTGATCGGCCAGCGCATCCCCAAGATGGACGCGCCGGAAAAGGTCGCGGGCAAGACCCGCTACATCCAGGACCTCAACCTGCCGGGCCAGCTTTACGGCCTGATTCTCCGCACCGAGCGGGTTCATGCCCGCATCGTCTCCATCGACACCTCGGCGGCCAAGGCGCTGCCGGGCGTGCGCGCCGTGCTGACCGCCGCCGACGTTCCCATCCATCCCATCGGCGTCAACAAGGACAACCCGCCGCTCAAGGGCGACAAGGTGCGCTGCGAGCGCGACGAGGTCGCCGCCGTGGCCGCCGACAGCCTGGAGATCGCCCAGGCCGCCCTGAAGCTGATCACGGTGGAATACGAGGACCTGCCCCCCCTCTTCGACCCCCGCGATTCCATCAAGCCCGGCGCCCCGGTCATCCACGAGGCCAAGCCCGACAACGTGGCCATGGCCTTCGACTACGCCCACGGCGACGTGGAGCAGGGCGAGGCGGACTCCGACGTGGTGGTGGAGGACGAATTCACCCTGCACCGGGTGACCCATTGCTGCATGGGCGTGTCCGGGGTGATCGCCGATTTCGAGCCGGTCTCGGGCAACCTGACGCTCTACTCCAACACCCAGGTGCCGTTCCTGCACAAGCGCGAGTTCGCCGAGGTGCTGGGCATGGACCCGTCGCGCATCCGCATCATCCAGCCGCCCATCGGCGGCGGCTTCGGCTCCAAGCTCGACATCTATCCCTTCGAGCCCATCGCCGTCTATCTCGCCCGGGCCACCCGCCGGCCGGTCAAGCTGATCTTCACCCGTGAGGAGGAGTTCATCGCCTCCCCCACCCGCCAGCCGGCCATCATCCGCCTGCGCTCGGGGGCCAAGCGGGACGGCACGCTGACCTTCCGCACCGTCGACGTGCTGCTGGACAACGGCGGCTACACCTCGTGGGGCGCCACCATCCCCTTCGTGATGATGCAGACCTTCAGCTCGCTCTACCGGGTGCCCCACTGCCGCTACCACACCAAGGCGGTCTACACCAACAACCCCTTCGCCGGGTCGTTTCGCGGCTATGGCAACCTGCAGGCCACCTTCGCCATCGAGCAGCAGATGGACAAGCTGGCCGACGCGCTGGGCATGGACGCCTACCAGTTCCGCCTCAAGAACGCCCAGGAAGCCGGCGAGATCACCGGCCAGGGCATGCACTTCAAGACCTGCGGCTTCAAGGACTGCCTGGAAACCGCCGCCGGACGCTCAGGGTTCGCCGAGAAGCGCAAGGCGCTGGGCGCCGCCAAGGGGCTGACCGGCATCCGCCGGGGCGTCGGCATGGCCTCCATGCTGCACGTGGGCGGCGGAGCCAAGATCTATCCGTCCGACGGCTGCGGCACCATCCTCAAGCTCGACGATTTCGGCCACGTCACCATCATGACCGGGGCGTCGGAGATCGGTCAGGGCTCGGAGACCGTGCTGGCCCAGTTGGTATGCGAGGAACTGGGCGTGCCCATGAGCGCGGTGACGGTGGTCAATAACGACACCGACATCACGCCGTGGGACGTGGGCGTGCACGCCAGCCGCACCACCTTCATCGCCGGCAATTCGGCCATCGGCGCGGCGCGCAAGGCCAAGGACAAGATCCTGGCCGCCGCCTCCACCGTGTCGAACATGAGGGCCGAGGAGCTGGACCTCAAGGGCGGCAATATCGTCCGCGCCGCCGATGGCGAGAAGGTCATGCCGCTGGCCAAGATGCTGCGGCAGTTGCACTTCTCGGACAAGGCCGAGCTGGTGATGACCACCAATTACTACGAGCCCCCCTCGGTCCACCAGGACAAGGGCTTCAAGGGCGACGTCTCGGCCGCCTACGCCTGGGCCACCCAGGTGGTGGAGGTGGAAGTGGACACCGACACCGGCATCGTCAGGCTGCTCAAGGTGTGGGCCGCCCACGATGTGGGCCGCGTGCTGAACGAGATGGGCATTGAGGGCCAGATCGAGGGCGGCATCATCATGGGCCAGGGCTATGCCCTGTGCGAGGACATGCCGGTGGTGGACGGCCATCTGGTCAACCCGGCCTTCCGCGACTACAAGCTGATCACCGCGCCGGAAATCCCCGAGATGGACATCCAGTTCATCGAGACCATGGACGGCGAAGGCCCCCAGGGCGCCAAGGGCGTCGGCGAGGCGCCGTCCATCTGCATGGCCGCCGCGGTGGCCAACGCCATCGAGAACGCCACCGGCGTACGCATCACCAGCCTGCCCTTCACTCCCGAGCGGGTCTACTCGGCGCTCAAGGGCAAGCTGCAATGAAGCCGCGCGTCGTCCTGTCCATGGAACAGGCGCTGTCGCTGCCCTATGCGACCTTGCGCTTCGTCCATCTGGGCTGGCGGGTGATCCGTATCGAATCCTTCGGTACAGGACCCGGCCTGCCGGGCGATCCCAACCGCTATATCGGCTCGGTGGTGGCCGACGACGACCGCCGCTCCTACTTTGTCGCCCCCAATGTGGGCAAGGAGGCGGTGGCCATCAACCTCAAGGAGCCCAAGGGCCACGAGGTGCTGCGCCAGCTGGTCCGCTCGCTCGACGCCGACGTGTTCTGCTCCAACACCCTGCCGTCGCGCTATGGGCAACTGGGCATCGACTACGAGACGCTGTCGGCGGCCAAGCCCGACCTGATCTGGGCGGGCATCTCGGCCATGGGGCCGGACTACCCCGACGTGCCGGGCTACGACCCGGCGCTGCAGGCCATGGCCGGCTACATGGAACTGACCGGCGAGACCAACGGCCCGCCCACCCTGGCCGGCGTGCCGATCATCGACCTGAAAGCCGGGGACGAGGTCTATGCCGGGGTGTGCCTGGCCCTGGCCGAGCGCGCCGAGACCGGCAAAGGCTCGCGCATCGACGTCTCCATGCTGCAGGCGGCGGCGTCGTGGCTGATCACCACCCTGCCGCTGGTGGATTTCGGCTGCGATCCCATCGAGATCACGCGGTGCGGCAACGAGCACCGCAAGTTCATCCCCACCAACGCCTATCCCACCAGGGACGGCTACATCTTCGTCGCCATCGGTTCGGACGTGCAGTGGCGGCGCCTCACCGAGCTGCCGCGCTTCGCCTCCGTGGGCAAGACGGGGCGCGAGACCAACCAGGGACGCCACGCCGACCGCGAGGCCATCCAGGCCGACATGCGGGCGGTGACGTCGGCCCACACCACCGCCGAACTGGCCGGCGACTTCCGCAAGGCCACCATCCCCAACGCCCCCATCAACGACATCAACCAGGTGCGCGCCATGCCCGCCCTGGCCGACAAGCTGACCGCCACCCGCCTGCCCGACGGTCGCCGGGTGCGCATGCAGCCCATGGCGGTGGACCTGGCCGGAAGGAACGGGGATTTCCCCTTCCCCGCCCATTACGGCGAACACACCCGCGCGGTGCTGGCTCAGGCCGGCATCCAGGGCGGCGATTACGACGACCTCGCCCGGTCGGGCATCGTGCCGGAATCGGCTTAATCAACAAAAACCCGGGAGGACACATCATGAGCAAGCTGAACGGCAAGGTGGCGCTGGTTACCGGATCGGGACGCGGCATCGGCCAGGCCATCGCCCTGAAGCTGGCCCGCGAAGGCGCCAAGGTGGTGATCAACGACCTGGACGAGGGCCCGGCGGCCGAGACCGTGGCCATGATCAAGGCCCTGGGCTCGGACGCCCTGGCCGTGGTGGGCGACGTCACCGCCAAGGATTTCGGCGACCGCATCGTCGCCGCCACCCTGGAAGGCTTCGGCCGCCTGGACATCATCGTCAACAACGCCGGCTATCCCTGGGACGGGGTGATCCAGAAGGTCAGCGACGAGCAGTGGTACGCCATGCTCGACGTCCATGCCACGGCGCCCTTCCGGGTGCTGCGCGCCGCCTCGGACTACATCCGCTCGGCCACCAAGGCGGAAAAGGAGAAGGGCGAGGTGGTGGCCCGCAAGGTGGTCAACGTCTCGTCCATGGGCGGCCTGTGCGGCAATCCCGGCCAGATCGCCTATGGCGCCGGCAAGTCGGCCCTGGTGGGCATCACCAAGACCATGGCCAAGGAATGGGGACGCTACGGCGTCAACGTCAATTGCGTCGCCTTCGGCTGGATCAAGACCCGCATGACCAAGCCGGCCGGGTCGGGCCAGGAGGAAAGCCACAAGACCCACGGCATCGAGATCAAGATGGGGGTCAACCCCGACCTGCTCGACACCATGAGCAAGATGATCCCGCTGGGCCGCGGCGGCACCCCCGAGGAAGCCGCCGGCGCCGTCTATCTGCTGTGTTTGCCTGAAGCCGACTACATCACCGGCGAAGTGGTGATGTGCACCGGCGGCTTCATCATGTGATGCCAGGCCCCGATGAGCAGGACTCATCGGGGCCTGGTTAGGCGCAACGCGCCGCGCGCCCGAGGGCGATCCCGGTGATCGGTTCCGGTCGCCGGGATATGGAGTAAAGGCCCAAGACCTGAAAAAGGCATGGCCGAGGACGAGGACCGAGAAATGAAATAAACACCACGGGAGGGAGAAATGTCATTTCTGTCTAGGAAACGGATATTGCTAGGAACCGCCATCGTCATGATGGCGGCCTGGACGGGGACCGCTCGGGCCATCGAGCCGATCAAGATCGGCGCGGTGCTGAGCATTACCGGTCCGGCGTCGCTGTTGGGCGACCCCGAAGCCAAGGTCCTCAAGATGTACTCCGACCAGCTGAACAAGGATGGCGGGGTGCTCGGCCGCAAGATCGACCTGATCGTCTACGACGACGAAGGCAAGGCCGACAAGACCTCTACCCTGGTCAAGCGCCTGATCGAGGCCGACAACGTCGACCTGATCATCGGACCGACGCTGACCGGCAACACCATGGCGGCCATTCCGCTGGCCGAGCGGGCGGAAATTCCGCTGATCTCCATCGCCGGCGGCGGCGTCATCGTCGACCCGGTCAAGAAGTGGGTGTTCAAGACCCCCCATACCGACAAGATGGCCACCGAGAAGGTGTTCCTCGACATGAAGAAGCGGGGCATCACCAGCATCGCCCTGATCTACGGCAATGACGGCTATGGCAAGTCGGCCAGCACCGCCACCAAGGAACTGGCCCCGCTCCACGGCATGAACATCGTCGCCGACGAAACCTATTTCGCCTCCGACGCCGACATGACGCCCCAGCTCACCAAGATCAAGAACACCCCCGGCGTCCAGGCCGTATTCAACCTGGGCTTCGGGCAATCGGCGGCCGTGGTTACCAAGAACGCCAAGCAGCTCAACCTGGGACTGCCCTACTACGAATCCCACGGGGTCAATTCCAAGAACTTCATCCAACTGGCGGGCATCGATGCCACCGAAGGGGTTCGCCTGCCCGCCTCGGCGGTGCTGGTGGCCGAGGCCCTGCCGGCCGACGATCCGCAGAAGGCGGTGACCATGAAGTTCAAGGGCGAGACCGAGGCGGCGTTCAAGACCGAGGTCTCGACCTATGGCGGCCATGCCTACGACGCGCTGCAGATCGCCCTGAGCGCCATCATGCGGGCCGGTTCGGTCGACAAGCACAAGGTCAGGAATGAAATCGAGAAGACATCGGGCTATGTGGGAACCAGCGGCATCGTCAACATGTCGCCCACCAACCATCTCGGCCTGGATCTCAACTCCCTGAAGCTGCTCGAGATCAAGAACGGGCAGTGGACCCTGGCCCAGTAACCCGCCGGTCCTGGAGGCAAGCCGGTGGAAGAGGGTTGCTCCTCCGGCTTGCCGCCAATATAGTTGATGCTTAAAATATATTGTTGTCCCAGGTCAGGAGATATCATGCACACCACCATTCTCCCCGAGGGCTGGAAGGCCCCCATCGGCTATGCCAACGGCGTCCTCGCCGAGCCCGGGCGGACCTTGTACCTGGCCGGCCAGGTGGGATGGAGCGCCCAGCAGGAATTCGAGAGCGACGCCCTGGTTCCCCAGTTCGAGCAGGCGCTGAAGAACATCCTGGCCATCCTGGAAACGGCCGGGGGACGTCCCCAGCACATCGTGCGCATCACCGCGTTCTGCATCGTGCGCGACGAGTATCTGGCCTCGCGGCGCGAACTGGGCCGCATCTGGCGGACCCTGATCGGCGACCACTATCCGGCCATGAGCATGATCTTCGTCGCCGATCTGCTGGACCACCCCGGCAAGATCGAACTGGAGGCGACGGCCGTCATCCCCCACCCCTGACCCAAACGTCCGCCCGGCAAATCGCGCGGCTTCCGCCGCAAAAAGGGCGGGCCGCCATCCCCTTCACCCGGCCCGACGCCACTGTCGATTGATCTGTGGATTGTGGGGTATGATCGTTGCGTTCGGATGCCCGCGATGGGCGGAAGACCATCCGCCGCAGGGAGCTGGGAATGGGGGCCGGGATTAGCCGCAGGACCATTCTGGTGGTGGATGACACCCCGGAGAACTTGGCCGTGGTCGCCGGGGTGCTGAAGGATTGCTATCGCACCAAGATCGCGACCAGCGGAGCCAAGGCCCTGGCGCTGGCCGGAGGGGACGACCCGCCCGACCTGATCCTGCTCGACATCATGATGCCGGAGATGGATGGCTACGAGGTGTGCCGGCGCCTCAAGGCCGACGCCGCCACCGCCGCCATTCCGGTGATCTTCCTGACGGCCAAGGGAGATGTCGCGGACGAGGCCAAGGGGTTCGAGGCCGGGGCGGTGGACTATATCCACAAGCCGTTCAGCCCCCCCATCATCCAGGCGCGGGTGAAGACCCATCTGGACCTGCGCGACGCCGTGCGGGCCGCCGAGCGGGCCAACCAGGCCAAATCCGCCTTTCTCGCCATGATGAGCCATGAAATCCGCACCCCCATGACGGGGGTGCTCGGCATGATCGACCTGATGGGCGATACCCCCCTGACCGACGAGCAGCGGGGGATGCTGAGGGTATCGCGGGATTCGGCCCAGTCCCTGCTGAGCGTCATCAACGACATCCTCGACTTCTCCAAGATCGAGGCCGGCCGCATGGAGGTCGAGTGCATCGCGCTGTCGCCCCAGGCCATCGTCGAGGGCGTCGCCGCCACCTTGTGGAATGCCGCCGATGCCAAGGGCGTCACCTTGACCCATGCGACGGATCCGGCGCTCCCCGCCTGGATCGCGGGCGACCCGGTCCGGCTCCGGCAGATTCTGTTCAATCTGGCGGGCAACGCCGTCAAGTTCACTCCGGCGGGCGGCCATGTGGCCATTCATGCCCGGCTTGACGATGACGGCCGGCTTGGTCTGCATGTGAGCGACACCGGAATCGGCATGTCGCCCGAGCAGATGGCGCGGCTGTTCAAGCCGTTTTCCCAGGCCGACCTTTCCACCACCCGCCGGTTCGGCGGCACCGGCCTCGGCCTGTCGATCTGCCGCCGGCTGGCCGACCTGATGGGCGGCGAAATCGCCGTGGACAGCACCGAGGGCCGGGGTTCGGCCTTTGCCTTTCTCCTGCCGTTCACGGCGGCGGCCCCGCCGGTGGAGGGGGAAGGACATTCGGCGCGGCGGGCCGCCTGGGGGGCGACCCTGCCGGCCGACGCCGCCGAGGCCTTGGCGCTGGGGCGGCTGGTATTGGTTGCCGAGGATAACGAGACCAACCAGGACATCATCCGCCGCCAATTGGCGCGCCATGGCATCATGGCCGACCTTGCCGCCGATGGCCGCCAGGCGCTGGAGGCGTGGCGGGCACGCCGCCATCCCCTGATCCTGACCGATTGCTACATGCCGGAAATGGACGGTTTCCAACTGGCCCGGGCCATCCGCGACCATGGCGGCGACTGCCCGATCCTGGCGGTGACCGCCAGCCTCGGGGCCGAGGATATCGAGGCCTGCCGCAACGCCGGCATGACCGACTGGCTGACCAAGCCGGTGGAAGCCGAGCGGCTGCTCGCCGCCCTGGCCCGCTGGCTGCCGGCCTGGATCGACGGCGAACCGCCGCGGGCGGCCCCGGACTTGCCGGCAGCGCCGCCGCCGCCATCCGATCTGTTCGATCCCCATGCCCTGGCCGCCATGGTGGGCGACGACCCGGCCACCATCGCCGAGGTGCTGCGCGACTTCATCGAACCGGCCGGGCGGATGGCGGCAGAGATCCGGGCGGCCCTGGCCGGCGATGATCCGGCGGCGGCGGGCCGGGCGGCGCACAAGCTCAAATCTTCGGCCAAGGCGGTGGGGGCGGCGGCACTGGCCGGGTGCTGCGCTGAATTGGAACGGGCCGGCAAGGCGGGCGACCGGGCGGGTCTGGCCGCCCTGGCCGGCGAATTCGACGTCCTGTTCGAGCGAAGCATGGCGGCCATCGTGGCCAGTATCGGGGAGGCCTGAATGGAAAAAAGCGACTTCAAGCGACTGACCGTCATGGTGGTGGATGACGAGTTGTTCATCCGCAATCTGATCGCGCGCATGCTGCGCGACCTGGGGATCGGCGAGGTTCTCATGGCCAATGACGGCGCCGACGCCCTGATCAAACTGGAATCGGAATCGGGCCGGCTCGATCTGGTGGTGTGCGACCTGGAAATGCCGGGCATGGACGGCTTCGCCTTCGTCCGGACGCTGCGCGGCCTGGCTGACAAGCTGCTGGCCGGCTTGCCGGTGCTGATCCTGACCGGCCATGCCGAGCAGGAGAACGTGGAAATGGCCATAAGGCTCGGCATCCACGGCTTCATCGCCAAGCCGGTGTCGCTGAAGGTGCTGGAGAGCCGCATCGCCAAGGCGCTCAAGGAACCCGCCATCGACCCGGCGCGTCTCGGCCTCGCCAAGCAACGCTGATTCCGGAGGGATTACGGGCGCAGTCATGGCGCAACGGCACGGTAGGCACATCCCGGCCAAGGGCCGGAAATATGTAGAAAACTGATCGAATACCCCGGTTAGGGGCCTGATTATTCTTCATTATCGGCGATGGAAATCGCTTGGCGTCCCGGAAGGGATTCGAACCCCTGACCTACGGTTTAGGAAACCGTTGCTCTATCCTGCTGAGCTACCGGGACGCGGGCCGCGAGCGGTTGGGCGGGTTATATCATCCCGGTGGGCCGGCGCGAAAGGGCGATCATCGGTCTGGCGGCAAAGGTGCCGGCAGGCTCGGCTTTACGCGGGTTTCCGGCATCGCGGCCCGCCCCACCTCCCATGGCCGGCTTGACGCTGGCGCGGGGGCTTTCTACAGTGATCGTTCCCGTGGGACGATCATCCCGCGCGGTGACGGGCGGGCGGACGCGTTTCCCCTGTCCGCCGTTCGAATTCGACAAGGAACCTGCCTATGAAGATTGTGACCGATTCCTCGTTCGAGGCCGAGGTGCTCAAGGCCCCCGGCCCGGTTCTGGTGGATTTCTGGGCCGAATGGTGCGGCCCCTGCCGCCAGATCGCCCCGGCGCTCGAGGAACTCTCCAAGGACAGGGCCGATAAGATCACCGTCGCCAAGATCAACATCGACGAGAATCCCGGCACCCCCGGCAAGTACGGTGTGCGCGGCATTCCCACCCTGATGATCTTCAAGAACGGTCAGGTCGCCGCCACCAAGATCGGCGCGCTGCCCAAGAGCAAGCTTTTGGAATGGGTGGATTCCAGCCTGTAAGGGCCGGCTTTCCATTCAATCCCTGATCTCGAGCCCCGCTTCGGCGGGGCTCGATGCGCTTTTCATATCCGTGCAGGTTCGTCATGGCCGTTTTCGACGAGCAGAGCCGCCAGCGGCTGTTCGACTATCTCCAGCAATCCTTCGACGACGACAACGCCGCCGACCTGGAGACCTTCGCCCAGAATTTCCTGCACAACGGCACGCTGTGGGACCGGCTGGCCGATCTTTTCCCCACCGCCTCGGCCTCGGCCATGCGGACCGCCATGACCGAGGCCTTCGCCGAGTGGCAAAAGGGCCGCCAGCGTCCGCACTGACCGGAAATCAGTCGTCCAGGGTGAAGCCCACCTTGAGGACCACCTGCCAGTGGGCCACCTGCCCCTTGTCGATATGGCCCCGGGTCTCGGTGACCTCGAACCAGCGCAAATTGTGAATGGTCTGGGACGCCTTGGCCACCGCGTTGCGGATGGCGTCCTCGTAGCTCTTGTCCGAAGAACCGGCCAGTTCGGCGATCTTGTAGACATGCTCGCCCATGGCGATTCCCCCTCTTCCTGTTGCGGTTGTTTCCTGAATATGGGGGAGCCGGGCCGGGACCGCCAGTCCGCCCGCATAAATCGGTATTTGAATGCCGAATTATGCGATTGACGGCGGGATGGCCCCCCGATACCCTCGACTCGAACCTTCCCTGACGAGAGGCGACGATGGGCTACACCCTGGCAGAATTCCTGGCGCACGCCATTGCTTTGGAGAACGAGGCCGCCGAGCGGTATGCGGAGCTGGCCGACATGATGGAGGCCCACAACAACCTCGACACCGCCTCCGTCTTCCGCGACATGGCGCGCTTTTCCTCGCTGCACGGCGACGAGATCAAGCAGCGTTCCCGCGCCCTGGAGCTGCCCAAGCTGATGAGCTGGCAGTACCGCTGGAAGACCCCGCCGGAGGTGGGCGACGAGAACGACGTCCACTACCTGATGACGCCCTATCACGCGCTGCGCTATGCCCGCGACAACGAGATTCGCGGCATGGAGTACTACAAGGACGCCGCCGCCAATTCCTCGGACCCCGAGGTGCGGCGCCTGGGCACCGACTTCGCGGCGGAAGAGGCCGAGCACGTGGTGGCGCTGGACAAGTGGATCGAGAAGACGCCGCGCCCCTCCATCACCTGGAGCGAGGACAGCGATCCCGCCCAGTCGGTGGACTGAGGCCGGAGCAATCCACGGAACGGGGAAAGGGGGCTTCGGCCCCCTTTCCTTTTCAGGGGCGCAGGGTCTTGTCGTGGCTGCGCTTGACCACGGCGACGCCCAGCACCCCCAGCGCGATGCCCCAGATGGGCGAGGTATTGACCAGGGCGGCGATGATGGCCGGCGCCTGGGCGGGATCGGCGATCACCGCCCAGGACACCGCAAGCATGGTGGTCGTCCAGGTCAGCGCCACCGCATAGCCGAAGGTGGGGCGCCAGCACCGGACATAGCCGTCGTCCGAGGCGGCTTCGGCCCGCATGGTGGCGTTGATCTCGGCCAGTTGGCGGGTTTCCTCCCGCGACAGCTCGACCTCGTGGGCCAGCCAGGCCTGCTGCAGCTGCAGCGCCAGGGCCGGGTCGGCCTTGACGGCGGCCAGGGCGTCCTCGCCGCTGGCCTTGCCGGTGACGGTCCGGGCCACGCCGACCACCTGATCGGCGACCTTGGCCGCCGTCTCGGCATCGTCGCCGCCGATCCAGCGGATCAGGCCGGGCACGAACTGGGCGAGGCCCAGGGCAATGGTGATGGGGTCCATGGTTGAGGTCTCCTGGAAGGGCGGGCATCAAATCCGATGCGCGCCACGACTTGCGGCCATTGAGGCCGTGGCCCGACGCGCAAGGGCGCGAGGCCGCGTCGATCTATTGTCATCGCGCCTTAACGCGCGGCACTCTGGACGCCGTCCAGCTTGCCTTCGATGCGGACCAGATGCTCGGTGAGCCGCTGCTCCACGTCCTTGAGATAGCCGGTGGTGGCATAGCTCTTGGCCACCTCCAGCTTATAGGCGGCCAGGGCTTCACGGGCCTGGCCCATGCCCACGTCGAGACGGTGCTCCAACTCGTCGATACGATGGTCGGCCTCGTGGCGAACCCGCCAGACGGTCATGGCCATGGCGCCCAGCACGGGCAGCTCGACGGCGGTGACCCACCAACGGGGGTCGAAAGCGATGGAATCCATGGAATGTCTCCTGAGAGTCAGAACTCGAAATCGTTGGGAGCCACCACCGCCCGGCCGCCGGGGCGCCAGTCGGGGCGGGCGCCCATGATTCCCGAAGGCCGCGACAGGCGCACCGGCTGGGACAGCAGGCAGCCGGCGACGGCGTCGAGACCGTCGTCGCGGCCCTTGGCCCCCGGCTGCCATTCGCGCATCTCGGCGATGAAGGGAGTGTCCCAGACGCCGCGGTGGACGTGCAGCGCGCCGGCGGCCAGCACCGTGTCGAAGGCGTCGATGATGCGCTGGTCCTTGGCGCGCTTGCTATTGGCCTCGATGACGGCGCAGGCGATGCCGGCGCCCCCCAGTTCGCGGCGCAGCAGGCCGGGCAGGAAGCGGCCCAGCCCGTTGGTCTCCAACTGCACCGCCGGCAGATGGAGATCGGCCGCGAAGCGCGCCACCTGCCGGCACAGTTGGGTGGCCTCGTCGGTCTCGGTGCGGGCGGGATCGTGCTCGAGATAACGCACGCCATGCAGCCAGTAGAGACCCTCCTCGTCGGTGAACAGCGCCGCCACCACCGAGGCATCGCCCTTGCCGGGCGCGCCATAGGCCGGGTCCCACCAGCACGAGGCCGAGACCATGCGCCTGCCGCCGATGGTCAGCAGCGGGATGCCGTTGCCTTCGCCATAGGCCAGCTCGGCCTCGTAGAGACGCAGGCGGTCGGGATCGAGACGGCCGTCGGCGATGTTGACGGGCCGCAGCATCATCTGGCTGTCGAACTTGTTGGGGCCGGAGCGCTTGCGGATGGCGCCGATGCGCTCGGCCGGAAAACGCTCGGGCCAGGCCGAGCGGCCCTTGCCATCGATCAGCGGCAGTTCCAGGCGATGGAAGCCGTCGAGGAACGGACGGCTCTCGCCGGTCTCCAGCCGGGGACGGTCGGCATAGATGGTGTAGTAGGAATGGGGGGTGCCCACGTAAAGCTGGGTGCCGCCCGGCACCATCACGTACTCGATCTCGGCCAGGCGCTCGCGCAGATCGGCCCGCTTGGGCGCCGTGTCGCAGGTGTTGGGCACCTCGACATCGTCGCAGATGACCATCTCGGCGCGCGAGCCGGTGATGTTGGCGCCGAGGCCCTTGGCGACCATGGAGGGATCGCGCAGTTCGCCCGGCCGGTTGACGGTGAACTGGTCGGCGGCCCATTGGTCGCGGCGCCGGGGCTTGAGCCCCTGGGTCAGGGGATGGCGCTCGACGATGCGCTTGACGTTTCTGACCATCTTCTTGGCCAGGGCCAGATCGGCGGCCAGCACCATGATGCGCAGGTCGGGATCGCAGGCCAGCGCCCAGGCGCAGAACAGGCCGACGATGGTCGACTTGCCGCTGGAGCGGAAGGCCATCAGCAGCAATTCCCGCTCGCGCCCGTGCCAGCGGGCGGCCAGCCAGCGGGCCATGCGCAACTGATGCCGGGGCGTGCCCAGGCCGAGGCGCTGGTTCCAGATCCAGACGAATTCGGGAAAGTTGGCGGTCTTCATCATTCCTCCTCGTCGGACTCGTCGAGAGCGTCGAGCGCCGCCCGGGCACCGGCCAGCAGACGTTCCATGCCGGCATCCCCGTCGGGCTCGGCGGAGCCCTCGGCCCAGCGGGCCAGCTTGACCAGCAGGTCCACATGGGCCAGCGCCGCCTTGGCCGCCGCGTGCCAGGCGGCAAAGCCCCTGGCGTCGGCGGGAGGCGAGGCGGCGGTGAAGTCCTCGTACCCGGCCAGCGCCGCCGCCACGCGATCGGGCAGCACGGCGGCCAGCCGGACACGCAGGCCGGACAGGTCCTCGGCCATGGTTGGTCTCCTCGTGGCGATTGGTGAAAAAAGAAACCCCGCCGCCCGGGGAAGGCGGCGGGGAACAGCACTGAACTAGGTCTTGATGATGTAGTGGAGGACCAGGGAGGGCTGCATGTTGTTGTGGCTGGCGCCGCCGCCGGCCGAGGAGGACATGGCGCTGCCAGGATGGGCGACACTTTCTCCCCCCACGTCACCCCAGCCATAGCCGCCAGACGAAGAAATGGGCACGGTGTGGGTGTGGCTCGGTATCTCGGCCGTGGTCAGAGTATGAGTCTCCTCGCCGACGGTCCCACCCAGCATCCTGTTGGCCAGACTACTACCCTGGCCGACGCCGATGACGGTACGCCCCCGTAGGTCTGGCAAGTTAAAGGTCGTGGTTCCATTGCCGGCGCCATAGATGGTTCCGAGCACCGTGAACAGCGCGGCATAGGTGCTTCGGCTAACCGCCGAGCCATCGCAGGCCAGCCATCCTGCGGGGGCGGAGGCGCCGGCAAAAGGCGATACCAAGCCGGTAGGGGCCGCCCCCAGGCCGGTGAGCGCCGAACCGTCCACTGCCGGCAGCTTGGCATTGTCATCGAGCATTACCACTTGGCCAGCGGCGACACCCACATCCTTGGCGGCAGCGCTCCCCAGGACGGGCTTACCGGACAGGTCAACATAGGCGCCCGATGAAGCCACAATGGCGAGGCCAAGCGTCGCCCGCTGGGCACTCGCATCGGCATCATCTATCAGGGCGCGGCCGGCGGTGGTGAGATTGGCGGCGACCCAATCCAGATCGCCGTCATGGGCCTGAACCGAATTGCCGATATCCGAGGACTGCAAGGCACTGTCGGCCCTGGCGCCCTGGGCGGCGGTGGCGAAATCGCCCTCGGCGCGAAGGGCGGCGCTGCCCAGGCCCAGATTGTTCCGCGCCGTCACCGTGTCGGGCAGATCGGCCAGATTCTGGCTCTTGCGGAGAAAATCCGGCACGTCGGCCTGGGCCAGATTGACCAGGGCATCGGCCGAACCGTTCCAGCCGATCGCCTTGCCGGCTTCGGGGGCCGGCAGGCTGAGGTCCAGCGGCTGCGACAGGTCGGCCGACAGCGGGCGCCGGACCGAGCGCGACACCTGCTCGTCCAGTTCCTGCAGGGCCGCGACGTTGCGGTCGACCGCGTCGTTGAGCTCGTGCGGGGTGGGGGCGCGCTCATCGAGGAAGTCGTCGGTGCGGGCATAGGTCTGCCTGCGCCGCAGGGTGATGCGCACCCCGCTGGCCGGAGCGTCGGTGAAGATCACCGCGCCGCCGGTGCTCGAGCCCTCGCCCACCACGGTGTAGCCGGTGGCGACCAGGGTGGAATTGGCCCGAACCTCGATGTCGCCGGCCTGGAAGATGGGGAAGGAAAAGGGAAAGACGCTCCTGGCGCCGTCGGCCAGGGCCTGCGTCACCGGCGAGACGTCGGGAATACGGATGTGAGACGTCATGGGACATTCCTTTCGGACATGAAAAAGCCCGCCGGTCGGAATGACCGGCGGGTCGGCTTTCCCTTTGGGGGAAACGGGTTCAGGGGATCAGATCGGCCCGAAGCGCGTCCGCCTGGGCCTTCAGGTCGCCCAGATAGGCCACGTCGCCGGAATCCGGCGCCAGGCCGGCGATCTGGGCGTCGAGAATCGCCCGCAGCGGACGGACGCTCCTGGCGTCGAGCTGGGCCAGCCTGGCGTGGATGGCGGCGTTGATCCGTTCGCCGGGAAGGTCCGGAGAAACAAACGCCCCGCCGTCCCAGGCATCGCCGATGGCGGCGGTATCGGAGGCAACGGCGGTGGCTCCTTCCGGTGGCGCCCAACCGTTGTCGGGGGCGAACATCACCACATTGGTCACCACCCCGGCTTCGATGATTGCTGTGCGAATCATGGTCAGTACCTCACGATCACAATGCCTTGCTGTCCGCTGGTCGCGCCCCAGGGGCCCGCGCCGCCGGCCGCGCCGATCGTCACGGGGATGACCTGGCCCGGCGTGACCGGAAGAATCGCCATGGTTTGACCGCCGCATCCCCCGGCAATCGGCCCTCCGCCATTGCCGTAATTGGACCCGGCTCTGGTCGCCGCGCCATTGACGGCGATTGCGCCGGCCGGCGACATTTCGGCTATTTGCGTGACGTGCCCGCACGGGCCCGCCCCGCTGCTGCCGTTGTCATACCAGCCGGCGGTGCCGCCGGACGCACCGATCAGGGAACCAAACGACGACGAGCCGCCGCTGCCGCCGAAGCTGCTGCCGTTGGGAAAGGCTCCGCCGCCGCCGCCGCCCGTGACCTGGACGGCAACCATCGTCACGCCGGCCGGGACGGTAAACGACCCGGACGCGGTGAAGGACTGGACGTTGGAGAACGGAACCACCGACAGCGCCGCCCACGCCCCATCGCCGCGCAGATAGGTGCTGGCGGACGGGCTGCCCGTACCCAGCCCGGCGAACCGGGGCGCCCCGCTCAGGGGAGCCCCGAGCAGACCAAGGGGCCGCATCCTAGTAGTCCTTGCGCTGGGCGCTGACCACCACGCCGCCCGCCAGGGCGATGCCGATGGCGGCGTAGAGCTTCCAGCCCGGCTGCAGGCGCAGCGGGTTGAACTCGGTGATGGCGGTGCCGTCGATATGGGCCAGCGTGGTCGGGACGCAGGCGGTGGTCTGGGCCATGGTGTAGGCGGGCATCAGGGCCGAGGCGATGAACCAGTAGCCAACACCGTCATGGGCGTAAAGCTGTACCTGGGTGGCGGTCACCGTGGCGCGGGGCAGGGCGGCGACATGGGTGTATTCGGAACCGTTGGTTCCGGCGGAAGACAGCAGCACGGCGTTGACGCCGTCGCCATAGCTGGTCTTGGCGGCCGTGCAAAGACAAACGTCGAGCGCCATGCCCTGGGCGAAGGCGGCGGTATTGGTCACGGTCATTTGAGGTCTCCTTAGCTGGCGAGAGCCGCCGCCATGGCATGCAGGGCGGCGGTGTTGGGCAGGTTGGCGGCGGCATTGCCGCTGTTCTTGGTGGCGGCGCTGCCGAGGCCGAGCGTCGTCCGCTGGGCGGCGGCGTCGGCATCGCCGATCAGGGCGCGGCCGGCGGCGCTCAGGCCGATCAGGGCTTCCACCCCGCCCTGGTCGACGGCGATGGTCACGGTGTCGCCGGCCGCATCGGTGGAGATGGACAGCGCGGTCCCCGCCATCAGGTTCAGCGTGTCGTCGGCCTGGTCGGCGGAAAGGGTGTCCTGGCCGGCCACGGCCACATGGGTGAAGGTATAGATTCCGACGGCCGCCTGGGCCTGGGCGGCCGACAGCGCCGCCGACGAAGCGGACCCCGCCGCGCTCAATTCCGAGGCATGGGCCGAGGACCGGCTGGCCGAGGCGGCACTGGCCGCCGCCTGGGTGGTCGCCGCGTCGGCGGCGGTAGTGGTCTGGGCGGCGGCGGCGGCGGCGGCCGAAAGGGTGGCGGCGGCCTCGCTCGCCTGGGCGGCGGTCTGCGACAGGGCGGCGGCGGCGGCCGAGGCTTCGGCGACGGCGCGGCTGGCCTGCACCACCGCCCGGTCATCGGCCACCCCGGCCTTGTCGGTCGCCACGGCGGCACGGTCGGCGCCGGTCACCACCACGTCGGCATCGCAGACCGCCCGGGCCGTCACCGCGCCGGTGGCCGAGGTCGCGGCCAAGGCCTGGCTGGCCAGGGCGGCGGCGGCACTGTCGGCGGCGGCCCGGGCCTGGGTGTTGGCCTGGGCCAGGATGGCATCCATGTCGGCGACGCTGTTGACCAGGCCGTCGCCGGAATCGTTCCAGCGGATGGCCCGGCCCGGCGTCGGCTCCGGCAAGGTCAGGTCGGCGATGGACAGGCTGCGGAACGACCGCTTCACCGTCAGGGCGGCATCGTCGGCCACCTGCTGCAGCGCCGCCATCTGGTAATAGAGGGCGTCGTTGAGCGGCTTGGCCTCGACGGCGGTGTCGGGAAACTCGGCGGTGCGCTTCAGCGTCATGCGCCGCCGCAGCGTCACCAAGGTGGAAGCGGGCGGCGGGACGATGAAGATCACCGTGCCGCCCACCGCCACCCCGACCCCGGACACCGAATAGGCGCCGGCGGCCTGCTGCACATGATCGACCCACACCTCCATGTCCTGGGCATCGAAGATCGGGAAGGTGAAGGGAAAGGCGGTCTGGATGCCGTTGGCCGAATAGTGGGCGCGCGGCACGACGTCGATGACCTGGGTATATGTGGTCATGGTTTGTTCTCCATTATTTTGCTAATCCGTGCCCTTGACCTCGGTGGACACCGAAATCACCGTGCAGGGCAGCGGCAGGTCCTGTTCGATCCGCCACAGGGGCTGCATGGCATCGCGGGTCCAGCCGATGGCGCGGACCCTGACATCGCCGGAAAAGGCCGGCGGCCGGGTGGTAAACCGCTCGGCGCCGCGCCGCCGGAACGGGATCGGCGTGGCGCCGCGCCCGGTGTCGATGAACAGCGCCTTGGTGTCCAGCACCCGGAAGCAGGCCTGGACCAGGCGGACGGCCCGACCGGCCGCCATGGGCTGCCCGGCCGAGGCCTGGGGCGGCAGCGGTTCGATACGGTGGGCATAGGCCAGCCCGGCCTCGATAGCGGCGGCCGGCTGCGGCAGGGTGATCTGTCCGCCCTCCACCGTCACCTCGGCGACGGACGTTCCATCCATCAGCACCCGTATGCTCCGGCCGTTCAGGTGATCGAGCCCGCTCCACACCGTGGCCGGGGCTTGGCGGGTTCCGGCCAGGGCGGCGTCCAGGTTGAGGGCGTCGTCAAAGCATTCGATGACGTGGCTGCCGTTCCGCTCGACCAGCACATGGGTCTCGCCGTCCACCACCGCCACCGAGCGGAACGCTCCCGCCGTCTCGAACACCGTCCAGGCGGTGACCTTCTCGGCGCGGTAGACGGTCAGCGTCGCCATGAGGCCGTCCGCCATGACCACGTGGAACAGGCGGCGGCCGGAATCGTAGTCCTGGTCCACCGGGCGGCTCATCAGGTGCTTGGCCACCATGGCGAGGTCGTTGGCCTGATAGGCCTGGTCCACGTCGGCGAACAGGAATTCGCGCAGGTCGCGGCCGCTGCGCGAGATGAAATGGGTGGCGCCGTCCACGTCGCGGGGCGGCACCGAGCGGTCCACCGGCGACCCCACCCGGGTCTGGCGGTTGAGCTGGATCTTGGTGGGGGTGAGCGGCGCTCCCACCACCATCCATTCCGCCCCCGAGGTAAAGACCTGCAGGTGGCGGCCGGAAAACACCGCCCGGATGGCGTCCACCTGGGTGGACAGCAGGCTGAACTCGATGGCCTCGTCGTCCAGCCCGGTGCCCAGGTCGAAGTTGAACAGGTCCATGGATTTGGACAGCCACAGCCGGTTGGGCAGATCGCGCGAGCCGCCGATGGCCAGCCGCCCCTGGTGGAAGCAGGCCGAGACCGGCCAGCCGCGCAGGGACGAGAAGGATTGCTCCTCCCAATCCTTGGTGGCGGCGGTGCCGCCCAGGGTCTGCTTGACCTCGGCGCCGGCCTGGGTGGCCGAGGCGACCGAGGTGATCAGCACCTGCTTGCCGCCCACCCGGAAGCGCAGCCCCACATGGGCGGCCTGAAACACCGCCGCCGAGGCAAAGAGCGTGATGGACCCGCCGGTGCCGCTGGGGGTCAGGGTCACCGCGTCCTCGGCGAACTTGTGGCTGGGGAGGTGGAGAACGCCGCTCTCCTCGTAGTAACTCCACTCGGCGATGGTCCAGGTGTTCAGCCCGGTCCGGGTGATCCTGCGCGGCGCCACGTCGGGATGGACGACCAGCAAGGTGTCGGCGCTCTGGGTCCAGTTCAACTGGGCGATCTGCGCCGCGCTCCACGGCGTCGCCAGCCCGGCCACCTTGTCGCCCTCGGCGTAGATGTCGAGCCAGCCGTCGGAGAGCGCCAGCAGGTAGGTCTGCTCGGTATTGAACTCGAAGGCGATCAGACGGCCGGCCCCACGGGCGCCGGCCACATGGCGCAGGCCGGGACGGCGGCGGACGCCGCCGATGGGGGCCACCACCACGTTGCGCAGGCATCGCGCCCCGTTGGCGTAAAGCGCCAGGTCGCCACGCCCGGCCAGGTCCACGTCGACCTCGCCGGCAGTGAAGCTGGTCTTGGTGAAGATCGGCAGGCTCATGACCGGACCTCCACCAGGGGGAAGTCGGTGATGGCCGACGGCGTGTGCTGCTGGGCATCGATCAGCTTGGCGCGGCGGAACTCGTCCTCGGCCAGACGAAACAGGAACTGGGCCCGCGTGGTGCTCTCGGTGAGCGGGATGCAGAACTCGGCGGTCAGGCGCGCCATCAGCATCTGGTCGAAATAGGGGGGAAAGGCGCTTTCGTCCGGGCGATAGATGTAGGTCAGCGTCACCCCGTCGGCATCGCACAGCAGGCGCGAACCGCTGATGCGGAACACCAGCCCGGCTCCCCGCCCGCTGGTCCCGGCCGACAGGACCCGCAGGAAGTCGGTGGGCAACTGGTAGGCATGGGCGAAATCGGCCAGGGGCTCGCCGGCCAGTTGGGCCAGGGGGATATGCCCGGTGGCGAAACTCCACGGATGGGACGACAGCACACCGTCGCGCAGCGGCGGATAGAGATTGGCCGCCACTTCCGACTCGGCCGAACCGTCGTCGAAGCCGGCGATGGGGGTGGCCCCCAGGCGGATCAGGGCGCGCGAACACAGGGCGATGGCGGACAGGGCCATGGCGGTTTCTCCTTGGGTCTTGGCTCGTCCCTTTTCGGGCTATGGCCCGAGAAGGGACGGCGGCATGATTCCTATCCCCGCCCCCGCTGCGTGAGAGGATCGCGCGGGGGCGGGGCGGCGGCCGGCGGCTGACACGGCGGGGCGAGGAAAAACCCGCCGGAGCGCCAGGGCCGGAATTATGAAGGAGGCCTCCCCCGGATCATCGCTC
>JAVBXM010000220.1 GCA_030824585.1 Phaeospirillum sp.
CCCGCAAGCGGGCGAGGGGGGGAAAGGCGGACGACCTCACCACGGCACGGCCGGGTACTTGACCTTGCCGGTGGCGGCTTCGGCCGGCCAGACCAGGACCACCTTGCCGCCTTGGTGCTGGCCCATGCGGTGGGTGAATTCCGGGTTGTCGCCGGCCTCGTCGAAGCGGACCTTGCCGATCACCGTATCGGACTGGGTCTTGCGCATCTCGGCGGCGATGCCGCCCTTGTCCACGGTGCCGGCGTCGGCGGCGCGGGCCACCGCCTCGAACAGCAGCTTGGACTGCACGTAGCCGAAGATGCCCAGGTAGTCGGGGGCCTTGTTGAACATCTTCTGGTAGGTTTCGGCGAATTCCTTGGCCTCGGGCGTGGTGAACTCGGCCGGGAAGGACAGCGTCGAGGTGCCCGAGACGTTCTCCATCAGGTCGGGGAACTCGGCGGCCATCTTGGAGGTGGCCAGCGACCATACCCCGGCGATGGTCTTGATCTCGGGCTTCAAGACCTTGGCGGCGCGCAGGATGCCCACGTAATCGTTCTCGTAGCCGATCATGGCGATGGCCTCGGGGCGGTCCTGCAGCTTGATCTTGTGGATGATGGGCTTGAAGTCGTTGGTGGCCGGGTCGAAGGCGTGCATGGTGACCTTGACGCCCTTGGGCCCCAGGCCGGTCTGCAGCATCTTGGCCACTTCCTCGGTGGCTTCCTTGGTGGAATAGACCACCGCCACCGACTTGACGCCCACCTCGTTGAACATGCCCATCAGGGCGCGGGCATAGCCTTCCGAGCTGTTGATGCGGAAGAAGGTCTTGAGGTTGCGCTTGGTCAGTTCGGTGGCGACGCCGCCCGAGGTGATGTAGACCTTGCCCAGTTTCTCGGCGGCTTCCGAGGCCGGGCCGATGATGTTGGAGCCGTAGCCGCCGGTATAGGCGACCACCCCGTCGGCGGCCAGCTTCTCCACGGCGCCCACCGCCTTGGCCGGCGAGGATTCATCGTCGACGGTCAGGATCTTGACCGTGTGCTTGCCGTTCTTCTTGTTGAACATCTCGGCGGCCACCTGGATGCCCTCGTTCATGGCGGTGCCGACCCGGGCCAGGTTGCCCGACAGCGGAATCTCGGCGCCGATCTTGAACTCGGCGGCGCCGGCCGGCGACAGGCCCAGCATCAGCGACAGGGCCAGGGCCGAAACGCAAAGCTTGCTCTTGGACATTATTGCTTCCTCCCAACGTTCAAAGGTTGTCGTAGCTGTGGTTTCTTGCCGCCTCGGCGAGACGGTTCTTCAGGATTTTCCCGGTGGCTCCGGCAGGCAGATGCCCGACCACCACCACCTCGCCCGGCCGCTTGTAAGGCGCCAGACGGGCGGCGGCCCAGCCTTCCAGTTCGGCGACGGGCAGGTCGGTGCCCGGCGCCACCTGGACGAAGGCCACCACCTCCTCGTTGCCGTCGGCGGCGGGGCGGCCCACCACGGCGGAATGGGTGACCAGCGGATGGGCGTTGAACACCGCCTCCACCTCGGCGGGGTAGACGTTGAAGCCCGAGCGGATGATCAGTTCCTTGGCGCGGCCGACGATGAACAGAGCCCCGTCGGGATCGCGCCGGGCAAAGTCGCCGGTGTTGAGCCAACCCTGGGAATCGATGACTTCGGCGGTCATGGCCGGGGCGTGGTAATAGCCCTTCATGGTGCCGGGTCCCCGGCTCCACAGCTCTCCCACTGCGCCGTCGGGCATATCCTGGCCATCGGGGCCGACGATGCGCACCTCGATTCCGGGCAGGGCATGGCCCACCGAGCAATCGCCGCGCGGCGCGTCCAGCCGGGTCTGGCAGATGGTCGGCGCCGATTCGGTCAGGCCGTAGCCGTTGTTCAGCACCTGGCCGAACAGCGCCTCGGTCTCGGTCTTGATGGCGGGGTCGAGCGGCGAGCCGCCCGCCGACAGGAAGCGAAGCGCGGGGGCCTCCACCTTGGCGCCGGAGAGACGGATGTGTTCCAGGAACTTGGCGAACATGGCCGGCACGCCGTTCCACATGGTCAACCCAGCCCTCAGGTCGGCCAGTACCTGGGCGGGAGCGAAGCGTGGCGCCACATGCAGGCAGGCGCCGCCATAAAGCGTTCCCACCATCACCGAGGCCAGCCCGAAGACGTGGGACATGGGCAGCACGCCATAGGCCACGTCGCCGGGACCGATGTCGCGCAGGCCGCCCGACACGGCGCCCACGAACATGACGTTGCGGTGGGTGAGCATGACCCCCTTGGGGGTGCCGGTGGTGCCCGAGGTATAGATCAGCGCCGCCACCTGGGTGTTGCCGGGCTCGACCGGCTCGGGCTGGCACCCGGTGTTGAGCGGCCCCACCGCGAAGCTGCCGAGCCGGGGCAGGGAGCGCAATTCCGCCCCGTGCCGCCGGGCGTGAACGGTGGCCTCCGCCGAGACGTCGGTGGTGTAGATCACCCGCCGGGCGCCGCAATGGTCGCGGATGGTGTCGATCTCACGCTCCGACAGCCGGGCGTTGATGATCGCCGCCCAGGCGTCCAGCTCGCCCGCCGCCAGGATCATGGCGACCAGCAACAGGCAATTCTCCCCCACCAGCATCAGCCGGTCGCCGGGACGCACCTCCAGCGCCTTGAGCAGTTCCCCGGCCTCGTCCATGGCCTCGCCCAGTTGGGCGTAGGTCCAGCGGGTCTCGCCCTGGATCATGGCGGGGGCGTCGGGCGCGCGCCGCTGCCACTGCCGCGCCAGCTTGGCCAGCCGGGGCGGCAGATCGTCCAGGATGTCGGCCGTGGGCCGCATCAGGCGATGTCCTTCAGCATGTTGCGCGCGATGACCAGTTGCTGGATTTGGGTGGTGCCCTCGTAGATGCGGAACAGGCGGACGTCGCGGTAGAAGCGCTCGATGCCGTAATCGGCGATGTAGCCGGCGCCGCCATGGACCTGCACGGCGCGGTCGGCGATGCGGCCCACCGCTTCCGAGGCGAACATCTTGCAGCAGGCCGCCTCGGTGGAGACGTTCTGGCCAAGATCCTTCTTGCGCGCCGCGTCTAGCACCATGCAGCGGGCGGCATAGGCCTCGGTCCTGGAATCGGCCAGCATGGCCTGGACCAGTTGGAACTCGCCGATGGGCTTGCCGAACTGCACCCGCTCGGCGGCGTATTTGACGCTGTCCCTGATCAGCCGCTCCGACACGCCGACGCAGGTGGCCGAGATGTGCAGTCGCCCGCGGTCCAGCACCTTCATGGCGGTCTTGAAGCCCTGGCCCTCGACGCCGCCGATGATGTTGGCGGCGGGCACGCGCACGTCCTCGAAGATCACGTCGCAGGTGTGCGCGCCCTTCTGGCCCATCTTCTTGTCGATCTTGCCCAAGCTGAGGCCGGGGGAATCGGCCTCGACGATGAAGGCCGAGATGCCGCCGGCGCCCTTGTTGCTAGGGTCGGTGCGCGCCATCAGGGTGAAGATGGAGGCTTCCGGCGCATTGGTGATGAAGCGCTTGGTGCCGTTGACGATGTAATGGTCGCCGTCCTTGCGTGCCGTGGTGCGAAGCGAGGCGGCGTCGGAACCGGCATTGGGCTCGGTCAGCGCGAACGAGGCGATCAGCTCGCCGGTGGCCAGGCGGGGCAGGTACTTCCGCTTCTGCTCCTCGGTTCCGTCGATGATGATGCCCTGCGAGCCGATGCCGTTGTTGGTGCCGAAGATGGAGCGGAAGGCCGGCGAGGTCTGGCCGATCTCGAAGGCGCACAGCACCTCTTCCTCCATGGAGAGGCCCAGCCCGCCGTATTCCTCGGGGATGGACAGGCCAAACAGGCCGAGATCCTTCATCTCGGCGATGATCTCGGGGGGAAGGGCGTCGTCCTCGGCGATGCGCTCCTCGTTGGGTACCAGGCGCTCGCGCACGAAGCGCGAAAGGGTGTCGAGCAACTGATTGAGGATTTCCTGGTCACGGATCATGTCGGTGTTGTCCCGTTTTGAAAGGTAATGGAATCAGCGGCGTCCCAGCGCCGCCTCGATCTTGCGGGCCACCGCCACCAGGCGGGGGCCGAGGTCGCCTTCCAGGCGCTCGCGCGACAGCAGAAAGGCGGCGCCGCCGCAGTTCAGCGCGACGATGGTGCCGGTGGCGGGATTGGTCAGCGCCACGCCCACCGCGTGGACGTCGCTCTGCCAGTCGCCCACCGACATGGTGAAGCCCCGGGTGGCGTATTCGCGGAAAGCCCGCTCCAGGCCCAGCTTGATGCGCGGCCAGTCGTCGGGATGGCGCTTCCTGACCTCGTCGAGGATGGGATTGCGCTCGGCCTCCGGCGTCGCCGCCAGAAAGGCGCGGCCCATGGCGGTGGTGGCCACCGGAATGCGCGAGCCCACCGACAGGCGGATGGTCAGCGCCCCTTTACCCCGGCAGGATTCCACGTAGATCATGCTGGTGCGGTCGTGGCTGCCCAGCGACACCGCCACGTCGGAGTAATCGGCCAGCTCCTGCATCAGCGGCCGGGCCACGTGGCGAATATCCATTCCGGCCAGGGCGGTATAGCCCAGCGACAGCACGGCGGTGCCCAGCTTGTACTTGGAATAGCGGTCGATATAGGTGAGATAGCCCAGCTTGGTCAGGGTGTAGGTCAGGCGCGATACCGTCGGCTTGGGCAGTCCGGTGCGCGCCGCGATCTCCTGGTTGCCCAGCATGGCGTCGTTGGCGCGGAAGCAGCGCAGCACCTCGAGGCCGCGCGACAGCGCCACCACGAATTGGCGGTCGTGAGCTTCCTCGGCCTGAGTCTTTTCCGCCGGATTGTCCTCGGATTTCGTCAAGGCTTCATCTCCCGGACCCCTCCATTGCGATTGGGGGGCATGTTTTCGTTTGCCAAGCGACCAAATCACGACTTAGGCTCTGGCGTCAACAAAATGTGAAATCGAATTCCGCACAGCGAAATTGAGGGACGTCATGACGGAAGTGCTCCTGGAAAAACCCTTTGATTCCGTGGCTTTGCTGCGTATCAACCGGCCCGAGGCCAAGAATGCGCTCAACGGCGAAGTGCGCCGCCAGTTGGCCGAGCACATGACGGCGCTGGGCACCGATCCATCCATCCGGGCCATCGTGATGACCGGCAACCAGGAGGCTTTCGCCGCCGGGGCCGACATCAAGGACATGGCCGAGGTGGGCGCCATCGAGCTGATGCAAAGGAACAACCACCTGCTGTGGCGGGCCATCGGCAATTGTCCCAAGCCGGTGATCGCCGCGGTGAACGGCTATGCCTGGGGCGGCGGCTGCGAGCTGGTGATGCATGCCGACATCATCGTGGCGGGCGAGACCGCCAGCTTCTCCCAGCCCGAGGTCAAGGTAGGCATCATGCCGGGCGCCGGCGGCACCCAGCGCCTGACGCGAGCCGTGGGCAAGTTCAAGGCCATGCTGATGGTGATGACCGGTCAGGCCATCAGCGGTACCGAGGCCGGGCAAATGGGCCTGGCCAGTCTGGTGGTTCCCGATGCCGAGGTGCTGGACAAGGCGCTGGAGATCGCCAAGACCATCTCGCGCATGCCCCCCGTCGCCATCGCCCAGATCAAGGAAGTGCTGCTGGCCGGCCAGGACGCCTCGCTCGACACCGCCCTGATGCTGGAGCGCAAGGCCTTCCAGCTGCTGTTCGCCAGCGCCGACCAGAAGGAAGGCATGAAGGCCTTCATCGAGAAGCGCAAGCCCACCTATCAGGGGAAATGATCATGAGCCTCGACGCCAATCGCTCCGACCTCATCCTCGGCCTCGTGGGCACCGGCACCATGGGGCGCGGCATCGCCCAGATCGCCGTGGCCTCGGGTGTCACCGTCATCTTGGTGGATGCGCTGCCCGGCGCTGCCGCCAAGGCCCGTGACGCCGTGGCCGGCATGCTCGCCAAGCTGGCCGAGAAGGGCAAACTGACCAATGAAGCCTGCGCCGCCGCGACCGCTCGCCTCAAACTGGGCGAAAGCCTCGCCGATCTGGCGCCTTGCCACGTGGTGGTCGAGGCCATCGTCGAGGACATCAAGGTCAAGCAGGCCCTGATGAAGGACCTGGAGGCGATCGTCTCCTCGGACTGCCTGATTGCCAGCAATACCTCGTCGCTGTCGGTGACCTCCATCGCAGCCGCCTGCCGGCACCCTGAGCGGGTGGGCGGTTTTCATTTCTTCAATCCCGTTCCACTGATGAAAGTGGTGGAGGTCATCGATGGCGTCATGACGGCGCCGTGGGTCGTCGAGGCGCTGACAACCCTGGCGCGGCGCATGGGGCATGCCCCCGTCAAGGCCAAGGATACGCCCGGTTTCGTGGTCAATCATGCCGGGCGCGGCTATGGCACCGAGGCGCTGAAGCTGGTGGGCGAGGGGGTGGCCGATTTCTTCACCGCCGACCGTATCTTGAAAGGCGCCGCCGGCTTCCGCATGGGGCCGTTCGAACTGCTCGACCTCACCGCGCTGGACGTCTCCCATCCGGTGATGGAAAGCATCTACGACCAGTATTACCAGGAACCGCGCTTCCGCCCGTCGCCCATCACCCGCCAGCGCCTGACCGCCGGGCTGCTGGGACGCAAGACCGGGCGCGGCTTTTACGCCTACGAGGGCGACAAGGCGGTGGTGCCGCCGGCCCCCGTGGTGCCCGCCGCCTGGACCGGCCCGGTCTGGGTCGCGCCGGGCGAGGGCTCGCTGGCCGTCGCCGCTTTGGCGACCAGGCTGGGCGCCAAGCTGGAAAAGGGCAAGAATCCGACCAAGGCGGCCCTGGTTCTGGTGCCGGTCCTGGGCGAGGACTGCACCTCCGCCGTGGTGCGCCTCGGCCTCGACGCCACCCGCGCCATCGCCATCGATCCGCTGTTCGGCCTGGACAGCCACCGTACCCTGATGACCAATCCGGTGACCGCGGCGGAAATCCGCGACGGCGCCCACGGCCTGCTGGCCGGCGACGAGGTCGCCGTGTCGGTGATTGGCGACAGCCCCGGCCTGGTGGCGCAAAGGGTGGTGGCGACCATCATCAACATCGGCTGCGACATCGCCCAGCAGCGCATCGCCACCCCCGAGGACATCGACAAGGCGGTGACGCTCGGCCTCGGCTATCCCGCCGGGCCGCTGTCATGGGGCGACCGCATCGGCGCCGGCAAGGTGGTCGCCATTCTCGACACCATGCTGGCCATCACCGGCGATCCCCGCTACCGCGCCTCTCTCTGGCTGCGCCGCCGCGCCGCCCTCGGCGTCTCCCTTTTGACTTCGGAGTCCTGATCCATGCTCGACGCCTATCTCTACGACGGTCTGCGCTCCCCCATCGGCCGCCATGCCGGCGGGCTGGCCCCGGTGCGTCCCGACGATCTCGCCGCCGAGGTGATCCGCGCCCTGGTGGCCGGCTCATCCTTCAAGCCGGAAGATGTCGAGGACGTGATCCTCGGCTGCACCAACCAGGCGGGCGAGGACAGCCGCAACGTGGCGCGTCACGCCGCCCTGCTGGCCGGACTCCCCGTGGAAGTGGCGGGCCAGACCGTCAACCGCCTGTGCGCCTCGGGGCTGGCTGCCGTTTTGGACGCGGCGCGCTCGGTCACCTGCGGCGAGGGCGAGTTGTTCATCGCCGGCGGCGTGGAGAGCATGAGCCGCGCCCCCTTCGTGCTGGCCAAGGCCGAAAGCGCCTGGTCCCGCGACGCCAGGATCTTCGACACCACCATCGGGGCGCGCTTCGCCAATCCCAAGGTGATCAAGGGCTTCGGCAACCATTCCATGCCCGAGACCGCCGACAACATCGCCCACGACCTGGGGCTGACCCGCGAAGCCTCGGATGCCTTCGCCGCCGCCTCCCAGGCCAAGTATGCGCGTGCCAAGGCCGACGGCTTCTACGAGGGCGAGATCCATCCGATCACCATAACGGGGCGCAAGGGCGACACGGTGGTGGCCGAGGACGAGCATCCGCGTCCCCAGACCGATCTGGCGGCTCTGACCAAGCTCAAGCCGCTGTTCGAAGGCGGCGTGGTCACCGCCGGCAATGCCTCGGGCATCAACGACGGCGCTTGCGCCTTGTTCATCGGCTCGCGTGCGGCGGGCGAGAGGGCGGGCGTCGCGCCCATCGCCCGCATCGTCGCCGGGGCGGCGGCCGGCGTGCCGCCGCGCGTCATGGGCCTGGGACCGGTGCCGGCCATCACCAAGGCCCTGGCGCGGGCCAAGCTGAGCCTGAACGACCTCGACCTCATCGAGATCAACGAGGCCTTCGCCGTGCAGGTGCTGGGCTGCGTCACCCAGTTGGGGGTGGCCGCCGACGATTCGCGGCTCAACCCCAATGGCGGCGCCATCGCCATCGGCCATCCGCTCGGCTGCTCCGGCGCCCGTCTGGCGCTGACCGCCGCCCGGCAGTTGAGCCGCACCGGCGGACGCTATGCCGTGGTCAGCTTGTGCATCGGCGTCGGCCATGGGCTGGCCGCCGTGATCGAAAGGGTCTGAGCCATGGCGCTCAAGGAAATCCTGGTCCATGTGGAGGCCGATGCGGCCGGGGCGGGACGCCTCGACCTCGCCAAGACCCTGGCGGCCCAGCATGGTGCCCGGCTGGTGGGGGTGGGCGAGGGGGACGTGGCCCCCGACGGCGTCGACGAATGGCGGCCCATCAGCGGATTGAAGCAACTGGCGCTGCACGCCCGCTACGCCGACCTGACCATCGTCGGACAGGCATCGTCCGGTGCCTCGGACCACATTACCGAGACGTTGATGAGCACCGGCCGTCCCTTGCTGGCGGTGCCGCGCCATGGCCGCTTCCCCAATGTCGGCCACCGGGTGCTGGTGGCCTGGAACGCGTCCCGCGAAGCGACGCGGGCGGTGTTCGATTCCCTGCCGCTGCTGGCCGGGGCCGCCAACGTCACGGTGATGACCATGGATGCCGAGGACGACGACCGCGTCCCCGGCGCCGATATCGGCCTCACCCTGGCCCGGCACGGCATCAAGGTGGACGTGGTGCGCTCGACTCTGGGCGACATCGACGCCGGCAATGCCCTGCTGTCGCGGGCCGCCGACCAGGGCGCCGACCTGCTGGTCATGGGCGCCTTCGGCCATTCGCCGCTGCGCGAGAAGATGCTGGGCGGCGCCACCCGTCACATCCTCGACCACATGACCGTACCGGTGCTGCTCTCACATTGAGGATGTTTCATTCGACGGGGGGCGGCGGATAAGGCAACAATCCGCCGCCCCCTTTTCCTTGGAGAACAGCCATGAAGACCTGCCTGGATTTCTACATCGACGGTGCCTGGGTGAAGCCCGCCAAGGGCTCGCGTCTGCTCGACGTGGTCAACCCCGCCACCGAGCAGGTCTCCGGGCAGGTGGCGCTGGGCACCGCCGACGATGCCGTCCGCGCCATCGAGGCGGCGGCCCGGGCCTTTCCCGCCTGGGCGGCGACGCCCTTGGCCGAGCGCCTGGAGATCCTTGCCAAGGTGACCGAAGGCTACGAGCGCCGCATCGACGAGATCGCCCAGGCCATCAGCCTGGAGATGGGCGCGCCGCTGGAGCGTCTGGCCAAGCCGGCCCAGGCCCGCGCCGGGCTGGGGCATTTCAAGACGGCTCTGGCCCTTGCCAAGACCTACGCCTTCGAGCGCCGCCAGGGCACCACCCTGGTGGTCAAGGAGCCGGTGGGGGTGGCGAGCCTGATCACGCCGTGGAACTGGCCGCTCAACCAGATTGCCTGCAAGGTGGCGCCCGCCCTGGCGGCGGGGTGCGCCATGGTGTTGAAGCCCAGCGAGTTCGCGCCCTATTCGGCCCGCATCCTGGCCGAGATCATCCACGAGGCCGGGGTGCCGGCCGGCGTGTTCAACATGGTGTTCGGCGACGGCGCCGAGATCGGCCCGGTGCTGTCGTCCCATCCTCTGGTGGACATGGTGTCGCTGACCGGCTCCAACGTCGCCGGTTCGTCGGTGATGCGCGAAGGGGCGGCGACCATCAAGAAGGTGTCCCTCGAATTGGGCGGCAAGTCGGCCAACATCATCTGCGACAGCGCCGATTTCAAGAAGGCCATGGGCCATGCGGTCAAGGCGATGATGGGCAATTCTGGCCAAAGCTGCAACGCGCCGTCGCGGCTGTTCGTCCCCGCCCATCGGCTGGAGGAGGCCGAGCTTCTGGCCGCCGAACTGTGTGCCCAGATCAAGGTGGGCGACCCCAACGACCCCGAGACGGTGATGGGGCCCATCGCCAATGCGCGGCAGTTCGACAAGGTGCGCCGTATGATCCGCGCCGGGATCGAGGAGGGCGCCAGGCTGGTGTGCGGCGGTCCCGAGCGGCCCGACGGCCTCGAGGCGGGCTACTTCGTGCGCCCCACCGTGTTCAGCCGGGTCCAGGATTCCATGACCATCATGCGCGAGGAAATCTTCGGCCCGGTGCTGTCCATGCGCGGCTATACCGACCTGGACGATGCGGTGGCCGGTGCCAACGACTGCGTCTACGGCCTGTCGGGCTATGTCACCGCCGGCGACCTGGACGAGGCCCGCGCCGTGGCGCGGCGGCTGCGTACCGGCATGGTGCACCTCAACGGCGCCCTGTCCCATCCCGGCGGGCCGTTCGGCGGCATCCGCCAGTCGGGCGTGGGGCGCGAGTGGGGCGAGGCGGGGTTCGAGGAATTCCTGGAATCCAAGACCCTGTTCGGCTCGGAACCGAAGGAGTAGGCGCATGCTTGAAACCGGATTCTTCTCCCTCGGCACCCCCGGGCGTCTGGACGACGACATCGCCTTCGTGCTGGCCAAGGCCGCCGAGCTCAACCTGCCCAAGCTGGGCGATCTGGGGCCGGTGGCGGGCCGGGCGGAGTTCGCCCGGCGGCTGTCGCGCACCAATCCCCCGGCGCCCGGCGGCATCGAGGCCGAGGATATCGCCATCGGCGGCATTCCCGCCCGGCGCTACCAGCCCCAGGGCGGGCCCAAGGCCAAGGGGCTGCTGCTGTATTTCCACGGCGGCGGCTTCGTGGTCGGTGATCTGGAGACCCACGATCCCCAATGCCGCGCCCTGGCCGCCGAAAACGGCTCGGTGGTGGTGGCGGTGGATTACCGCTTGGCCCCCGAGCATCCCTATCCCGCCGCCATCCAGGACGGCCTTGTCGCCCTGAACTGGGCGGCGAGGGAATATCCCGGCTGGAGCCTGGGCGTGGCCGGCGACAGTGCCGGCGGCACAATGGCCGCCGTGGTGGCGCTCCATGCCCGCGACCTGGATATTCCCTTGGCGCTGCAGATGCTGATTTACCCGGCGGTAGACCAGCAGGGTGATTTCCCGTCGCGGACCCGGCTGGCCGAAGGCTATCTGCTGACCCAGGCCGACATCGACTGGTTCACCGCGCAGTACTTCGCCGGCCGTGCCAACCCGGTGCTGGAACCCGACGCCTCGCCCTTGCGCGCGTCCTCCCATGCCGGGCTGGCCCCGGCCCTGGTGCTGACCTGCGGCTTCGATCCCCTGGTGGATGAGGGCGATGCCTATGCCCAGGCCCTGAGAGGGGCGGGGGTGCCGGTGCGCCATGCGCGCCTGGAGGGCTCCATCCACGGCTGCCTGGGACTGGCCGGCTATGTTCAGTCGGGCAAGGCGGCATTGGCGGAAGCGTGCCGGGCGTGGGGGGCGGTGGTTTCTTTCTGACCTCAATTGTCATTCCGAGGCGAAGCCGAGGAATCTCCGTCTGACGCGTCGGTGCCGGCTTGGCAGCGGTGTTCCAGGATGAGATCCCTCGCGGTGGCTCGGGATGACAGGAAATGGTTGAACGACCATTCAATGATGGTTGACTCCCGCAATGAAATGAATGAACATTCAGTCAGATTGAATGGTCAGTCAATTCGAGGCGTGAATGTCCTTCTCCGTGCTGAATACCGCCCGCCGCGGCGCCGTCTTCGTGGTTACCCTGGCCAGTCCGCCGGTCAACGCCCTGTCCCGTGCCCTGATCAGGGACCTGCATGCCGCCATGGACATGGTGGAGGCGGACAAGACCATCCGCGTCCTGCATGTGCGCTCCGAGCAAAAGGCGTTCTGTGCCGGCGCCGATCTGGCCGAGATGCGCGAGAATCTGGCCAATCCCGATCTGGTGGACGCCCAGATCGCCTTTGTCCGCGACCTGCAGAACGTGCTGAAGCGCATCGAGACCCTGCCGCTCGCCACCGTCGCCGAAGTGGGCGGGGCCGCCATGGGCGGCGGGCTGGAACTGGCGCTGGCCTGTGACTTCCGCATCGCGGCCAACGAGGCCAAGCTGGCCCTGCCCGAGGTCAATCTGGGCCTGATCCCCGGGGCCGGCGGCACCCAGCGGCTGACCCGCCTGTGCGGCCCGGCCATCGCCAAGCGCCTGATCCTCGGTGCCGAAATCCTTGACGGAGAGAGCGCCGCCGCCATGGGCATCGTCCACTGGTCGGCGCCGCGCGCCGAACTGGCCGACAAGGCCGCGACGCTCGCCGACCGTATCGCCACCCTGCCGCGCGCCGCCGTGGCGGCCTCCAAGTCCTGCATCGAAGCCTCCCTCGACCCGTCCCGCGACGGCTACGAGGAGGAGCTGACCGCCACCCGTGACCTGCTGTTGCATGAACCCGAGACCCGCCACCGGGTCGAGGCGTTCCTGTCCAAGTAATTCTTCTACCCAAGGAGCAAGGAAATGAAGTTCGAGGATAAAGTCGCCCTGATCACCGGCGGTGCGTCGGGTATCGGCCTGTGCACCGTCACCTCCATGGCCGAGCTGGGTGCCGACGTGCTGATCGCCGACATCAACGTCGAAGCCGGCGAGAAGGCGGCGGCCGGGCTGAAGGCCCGTGGCTTCAAGGCCGAGTTCGTGCGTCTCGACGTCACCGACAAGGCCAATATCGCCAAGGTCAAGGAGCATGTGCTCGCCACCCGCGGCCGCCTCGACATCCTGTGCAACGTGGCGGGCTGGGGCCACATCCAGCCGTTCGTCGACAACGACGACGCCTTCATCGCCAAGGTGATGAGCCTCAACCTGTCGGGCCCCATCGAGCTGATCCGCGCTTTCTTCCCCATGATGATCGAGAAGAAGACCGGCAAGATCGTCAACGTCGCCTCGGACGCCGGCCGCGTCGGCAGCTTGGGCGAAAGCGTCTACTCGGCGGCCAAGGGCGGCCTGATCGCCTTCTCCAAGGCGCTGGCCCGCGAAGGTGCCCGCTACAACATCAACGTCAACGCCATCTGCCCCGGCCCGACCGACACCCCGCTGCTCAAGTCCGAGCCGGAGAAGTTCCTCGAGGCCTTCCTCAAGGTCATTCCCATGCGCCGCTTCGGCCAGCCGCAGGAAGTGGCCGATTCCATCGTCTTTATGGCTTCCAACCGCGCCGACTACATCACCGGCCAGGTCCTGTCGGTCAACGGCGGCATCACCATGGTGGGCTAAGAGCCCGCTTCGCAACATCGAGACAAGAGGACAATCCCATGCGCAAGTTCAAGGCTGCCGAGTACAAGGCCACCCATTTCGACTGGAAAGTGGACGGCAAGGTGGCGACGCTCACCCTCAACCGTCCCGACAGAAAAAACCCGCTGACATTTGATTCCTATGGCGAACTTCGCGACCTGTTCGAGAACATGGTCTATGCCGACGACGTCAAGGCGGTGATCGTCACCGGTTCGGGCGGCAATTTCTGCTCGGGCGGCGACGTGCACGAGATCATCGGCCCGCTGACCAAGATGGACATGCCCGAGCTGCTGGAATTCACCCGCATGACCGGTGACGCGGTGCGCGCCATGCGTAATGCGCCCCAGCCGATCATCGCCGCCATCGACGGCATCTGTGCCGGTGCCGGCACCATGCTGGGCTGCGCCTCGGACATCCGCCTGGGCACCGCGCGTTCCAAGGTGGCCTTCCTGTTCGTCCGCGTCGGCCTGGCCGGCGCCGACATGGGCGCCTGCACCCTGCTGCCCCGCCTGATCGGCCTGTCGCGCGCCGCCGAGCTGCTTTACACCGGCCGTGCCATGGGCGGTGAAGAGGCCGAGCGCGTCGGCTACTACAACTCGCTGCATGCCCCGGAAGAGCTGCTGGACGCCGCCAACAAGCTGGCCCACTCTTTGGCCACCGGTCCGACCTTCGGCCACGCCATGACCAAGAAGATGCTGTGGCAGGAATGGAACCAGGGTCTGGGCGAGTGCATCGAGGCCGAGGCCCAGGCCCAGGCCATCTGCATGCAGACCAAGGACTTCGAGCGGGCCTACATCGCCTTCGCCAACAAGCAGGCGCCGGTCTTCGAAGGCAATTAAGCGACGTTCGGCCACCCTCTCCCGCTCGCGGGAGAGGGACTAAAAAGGAAAAGAACCATGAGTGACGCCACGTTCCTCGACTGGCCCTTTCTCGACGAGTCCCACCGCGCGTTCGCCGCGTCGCTTGAGGACTGGGCCAACACCATCCTCCCAGGGGTGTGTCCCGAGGACGAGGCGCATGGCCCCGCCATGGACCAGACCGCCCGACGCCTGGTAACGGCTCTGGGAAAGGCGGGGTTCCTGCGGGCGGCCATTCCGGCCGCCCATGGCGGGCGGGCCAAGGATTTCGATGTGCGGGCGCTTTGCCTGGGCCGCGAGATCCTGGCCCGCCACGCCGGTCTTGCCGATTTCGCCTTCGCCATGCAGGGGTTGGGCAGTGCCGCCATCACCCTGTTCGGCAACGAGGAACAGCAGGCCCGCTACCTGCCCAAGGTGGGAACGGGCGAGTACATTGCCGCCTTCGCCATTTCCGAGGCCGATGCCGGCTCGGACGTGGGTGCCATGAGCACCAAGGCGGTCCGGGAGGGTGACCATTACGTCATCAACGGCGCCAAGACCTGGATTTCCAACGCCGGGCTAGCCGATTTCTACACCGTCTTCGCCCGTATCGGCGACGAGCCGGGGGCCAAGACCCTGGCGGCCTTCGTGGTGGACGCCTCGACGCCCGGCCTCTCGGTGTCCGAGCGCATCGATGTCATTGCGCCCCATCCCCTGGGCTCGCTCAAGTTCGAGAACATGCGGGTGCCGGCTGCCAACATGCTGGGCAAGCCCGGCGACGGCTTCAAGGTGGCCATGAGCGTGCTGGACGTGTTCCGCACCACGGTGGGCGCCGCCGCCCTGGGCTTCGCGCGCCGCGCCATGGACGAGGCGCTTTCCCGCTCGATCAAGCGCAAGGCTTTCGGCTCGCGCCTCGCCGATTTCCAACTGATCCAGGCCAAGATCGCCGATATGGCGGTGGCGGTGGATACCTCGGCCCTGCTGATCTACCGCTCGGCCTGGACCAAGGACACCAAGGGCGGCCGCGTGACGCGCGAGGCCTCCATGGCCAAGCTGTGGGCCACCGAGCAGGCCCAGATGGTCATCGACCAGGCGGTGCAGATCTGGGGCGGCCTCGGCGTGATCAGCGGCATGATGGTCGAGCAGCTTTACCGCGAAATCCGCGCGCTGCGCATCTACGAGGGGACCAGCGAGATCCAGAAGTTGGTCATCGCCTCCAAGGTCTACGAGGGGCTGGCGCCATGATGGGCGAGGCCAGGCCGCTCGCCGGCCGCCATGCCCTGGTCACCGGCGGCGGACGGGGCATCGGTGCCGCCATCGCCCGCCAGATGCTGGCCCTGGGGGCCGCCGTCACCGTCACTGGCCGCGATACCGGCCGTCTGGACAAGGCTGCCGGCGACATGGCCGGGCTCGGCCGGGTGCAGGGCATCGCCGTGGACGTCAACGACCCCCAGGCCATCCAGGCCGGCTTCGCCAAGGCCTCCCAGGCCTTCGGTCCCATCGCCATCCTGGTCAACAATGCCGGCATCGCCAAGGCGGCACCCTTCGCCAAGACCGACCTGTCCCTGTGGAACGACATCCTGCGCACTGACCTGACCGGGGCTTTCCTCTGCACCCAGGCGGCGCTTCCGGACATGCTGAAGGCGGGGTGGGGGCGGGTGGTCAACGTTGCCTCGACGGCCGGGCTGACCGGGATGGCCTATTGCGCCGCCTATTGCGCCGCCAAGCACGGGCTGATCGGCATGACCCGCGCCCTGGCGGTGGAACTGGCTGCCAAGCCGGTGACCGTCAACGCCGTCTGCCCCGGCTATACCGAGACGGATATCGTCGAGGAAACCATCGCCAATATCGTCGCCAAGACCGGCCGGACGCGCGAGGAGGCGTTGGCCCAACTGGTGGCCACCAACCCGCAGCAGCGCCTGATCAAGCCGCAAGAGGTGGCCGAGGCGGTGGCCTGGCTGTGTCTGCCGGGGTCCGCCGCCATCACCGGCCAAAGCATCGCGGTGGCGGGCGGGGAGTTGATGTAGGGATTGACGGCCCCTCCATGCCGGAGTAGTCGGTTTTTCGAAATCTTCCAACCGGGGCGGGACGCTGAATGGACAACAAGCCGGGCACGGTTCACGACGTCAAGGCCCAGGTCAGCGACGAGGCGCTGGTCGTCAGAAGGCGCGGCCAGATCATCGCCGCGGCGGTGGAGCTGTTCTCGCACCAGGGCTTCTACCGCACCACCATCCAGGACGTGGCCAAGAAGGCGGGTGTCTCCGCCGGGCTGATCTACCAGTATGTCAGCGACAAGGAAGACGTGCTGCTGCTCGCCCTCTTGTCGGTGCTGGAATCCTACAAGCACGAGATTCCGGCGGCGCTGGAGGGGCTTTCCGATCCGCTGGAGCGCTTCCAGGCGGCGATCCGCGCCTATTGCCGGGTGGTGGACCAGCGGCGCGAGGCCACGGTGCTGGCCTACCGTTCCACCAAGTCGCTGCCCGACGACCGCCGCCAGTTGATCAAGGATTGCGAGATCGAGACCAACGGCATGATCGCCGCCTGCCTTGCCGACTGCATCAAGGCGGGGCTGATGCGCGAGGTCAATGTGGAACTGGTGACCTACCAACTGGTGACCTTCGCCCATAGCTGGGCGTTGAAGCACTGGCGGCTCAAGGACCAGTGCGGCCTGGAGGAATACGTGGCCGAGGGCCTCGACTTCTTCGCCCACGCGCTGCTGACGCCGAAGGGCTGGCGGCAGTGGAAAAAGATGGCGGACGCCACGACCGGTTGACGCCTTCCCAGCTTCCGGTACTATATCTGGCCCGTTCCGATGGGCGTGAAACGCCCTGAGGCAAGCGCAAGGCGCGCCGCGGCTTATGCCGCGATAGCCACGCCGCCGAAAGGCGGCGCCCGGCGCTTGAGGGGCGGATATAGAAGAGGACCAGAATGACCCAGCCCGCCGTCACCGGCGACATCCGCGACACGCCGCTTGCCGAGGCCCTGGGCGAGCGCTATCTCGCCTATGCCATGTCCACCATCGTGTCGCGCTCGCTGCCCGATGTGCGCGATGGGTTGAAGCCGGTGCACCGTCGCCTGCTGTTCGCCATGCGCCAGCTCAAGCTGGACCCCAGCGGCGGCTTCAAGAAGTGCGCCCGCGTGGTCGGCGACGTCATCGGCAAGTACCATCCCCACGGCGACGTGGCGGTCTACGACACCCTGGTGCGTCTGGCCCAGGATTTCGCCGTGCGCTATCCCCTGGTGGAGGGCCAGGGCAATTTCGGCAATATCGACGGCGATAACGCTGCGGCCATGCGCTACACCGAGGCCAAGCTGACCGAGGTGGCGGCCGCTTTGATGGAAGGGCTCGACGAGGACAGCGTCGATTTCCGCCCCACCTATGACGGCACCGAGGAAGAGCCGGTGGTCATGCCGTCGGCCATTCCCAACCTGCTGGCCAACGGTTCGGCGGGCATCGCGGTGGGCATGGCCACCAGCATTCCGCCTCACAATCTGGGCGAGATCTGCGACGCGCTGGATCACCTGATCGCCAAGCCCGATTGCGACGTGGACGAGCTGATCGCCCATATGCCCGGTCCAGACTTCCCCACCGGCGGCGTGCTGGTGGAGACCAGCGCCGCCATCACCGAGGCCTACCGCACCGGCAAGGGCGCCTTCCGGGTGCGGGCCAAGTGGGCGGTGGAAAAGCTGTCCCACGGGCTTTACCAGATCGTCATCACCGAGATTCCCTATCAGGTGCAGAAGGCCAAGCTGATCGAGAAGATCGCCGAGCTTCTGTCCGAGAAGAAACTGCCGCTGCTGGCCGATATCCGCGACGAATCCGCCGAGGACATCCGCCTGGTGCTGGAGCCCAGGAACCGCACCGTCGAGGCCGAGCTGGTGATGGAGCAGCTGTTCCGCCAGACCGACCTGGAATCGCGCTTCTCGCTCAACATGAACGTGCTGGCCCCGGACCGCCACGGCCACCTCACGCCCGGCGTTATGAACCTCAAGGAGGTGCTGTGCGCCTTCCTCGACCACCGCATGGTGGTGCTCGAGCGCCGTGCCCGCTTCCGCCTGGAGAAGATCGCCAAGCGCCTCGAGGTGCTGGAAGGCTTTCTCAAGGTCTATGCCGATCTCGACAAGGTCATCAAGATCATCCGCTTCGCCGACGAGCCCAAGGCCGAGCTGATCAAGACCTTCAAGCTGTCCGAGGTGCAGGCCGAGGCCATCCTCAACATGCGCCTGCGCTCGCTCAACAAGCTGCAGGAACTGGAGATCAAGACCGAACACGCCGAGCTTTCGGCGGAGAAGGCCGATCTCGAGGCCCTGCTGGCCCCAACCGAGGAGGGCTCGGCCCGCCGCTGGGCCGCCATCGCCGCCCAGAACGCCGAGACCCGCAAGGCCTTCGGCGGCGCCACCGCGCTGGGCAGGCGCCGCACCGAGCTGGGCGACGCTCCGTCCGCTGTGGTGGTGCCCATCGAGGCCTATGTGGAGCGCGAGGCCATCACCATGGTGCTCTCCGAGAAGGGCTGGATCAGGGCGCTGAAGGGTCATTCCGACACTCCGGACGCCCTGAAGTTCAAGGAGGGCGACCAGCTCGGTTTCCTGGTCAAGGCGTGGACCACCGACAAGATCCTGGTGTTCGCCACCGACGGGCGCTTCTACACCATCGGCGGCGACAAGCTGCCCTCGGGGCGCGGCCATGGCGAGCCGCTGCGCCTGATGATCGATCTGGCCGGCGACGTGGACATCGCCGCCGTGATGGTCCACAAGCCGGGCCGCAAGCTGCTGGTCGCCACCAGTTCCGATCGCGGCTTCGTGGTCGAGGAGAACGAGGTCCTGGCCCAGACGCGAGCGGGCAAGATGATCCTCAATTGCGGCCCCGGCGAGAAGGCCCGGTTCTGCCTGCCCTTCGAGGGCGACGCCGTGGCGGTGATCGGCGACAACCGCAAGCTGCTGGTGTTCATGGCCGAGGAAATCCCGGTGATGAGCCGGGGCAGGGGCGTGATCTTGCAGAAGTACCGCGACGGCGGCATGGCCGACATCAAGGTCTTCACCCTGGCCGAGGGCCTGACCTGGAACCTGGGCGACCGGGTGCGCACCGAGTCCGACCTTACCCCCTGGCTGGGCAAGCGCGCCTCGGTGGGGCGTCTGCCGCCCACCGGCTTCCCGAGGAACAACCGGTTCTCCTGACCCGACAGCGTGTCATCCCGAGGCGAAACCGAGGGATCTCCGCTTGGACCGACGATGCCGAATTGGGCTTGTCGTGCCAGGACGAGATCCTTCGCGGGCGCTCGGGATGACACATGAGCCATTACGGTTTTCCGAAATGGCCGGTCGCGTTGCGTCCCCCTTGCATTGGTGTAGGATAATTTCCACCTGAACCGGATCAACCGGCGTGTGAATTTGGGAGGAGACTTTTATGCAGCGACGTAAATTTCTGACCGGCGCGGCCGTGGGTGCCGCCGCCGCTTCGACGACGATTGCCGCCCCGGCCATCGCCCAGAGCATGCCCGAGATCAAGTGGCGCCTGGCGTCCAGCTTTCCCAAGAGCCTGGATACCATCTACGGCGCCGGCGAGGTGCTGGCCAAGCGGGTGGCCGAGGCCACCGACGGCAAGTTCCAGATCCGTGTCTTCGCCGGTGGCGAAATCGTTCCCGGCCTGCAGGTGCTGGACGCCGTGCAGAACGGCACCGTCGAATGCGGCCATACCGTCAGCTATTACTACGTGGGCAAGGATGCCACCTTCGGCTTCGACGCCTCCATGCCGTTCGGCGCCAATACCCGCCAGCAGAATTCCTGGCTGTATCATGGCGGCGGCATGGCGCTGATGCGCGAATTCTTCGCCAAGTACAACATGCTGAATTTCCCCTGCGGCAATACCGGCACCCAGATGGGCGGCTGGTTCCGCAAGGAGATCAAGACGGTCGAGGACCTCAAGGGCCTCAAGTTCCGTATCGGCGGCTATGCCGGCAAGGTACTGACCAAGCTGGGCGTCGTGCCGCAGCAGATCGCCGGCGGTGATCTCTATCCCGCCCTGGAGAAGGGCACCATCGACGCCGCCGAATGGGTCGGCCCCTACGATGACGAGAAGCTGGGCTTCAACAAGGTGGCGCCCTACTACTACTATCCCGGCTGGTGGGAAGGCGGTCCCTGCGTCTCGGCCCTGGTCAACAAGGCCGAGTGGGAAAAGCTGCCCAAGCACTACAAGGCGGTGTTCGAGGCGGCGGCGGCCGAGGCCAATATGGACATGAGCGCCAAGTACGACATGCTCAATCCGCCGGCCCTCAAGCGCCTGATCGCCAACGGCACCCAGCTGCGTCCGTTCTCCAAGGACATCATGCTGGCCTGCTACAAGGCGGCCCAGGAAACCTATGCCGAGGAATGCGCCACCAATCCGGCCTTCAAGAAGGTCTTCGACCACTGGAGCGCCTATCTGGCCGAACAGCGCTCCTGGTTCAGCGTCGCCGAGGCCGGCTTCGACAATTTCATGCTCTACGGCATTCCCAAGAAGTAATCGGGGATACGGCCCAAGAAGTAATCGGGGATACGGCTCAAAAGGAAAGCCCCGCACCAAACGGTGCGGGGCTTTTTCGTTGCGCTTTGGCCGGTTTACTTGCTGTCGGGGCCGCCGTACATGCCGCCACCGAATTCGCCCTGCGGCACCTCGATCTGGATTTTCGAGGTGTCCACGGCGGCCGCCTTGTCGATGCCGCCGGTAACCAGATCGGGGAAGGCGATGACAAGGCAGACCATGATGATCTGGATGATCACGAAGGGCACCGCGCCCCAATAGATCTGGCCGGTGGTGATCTTGGGCGTCAGCTTGTTGGTGATCTTGTCCATGTAGTCGGTCTTTGGTGCCACGCTGCGCAGGTAGAACAGCGCGAAGCCGAAGGGCGGGTGCATGAACGAGGTCTGCATGTTGACGCCCAGCAGCACGCCGAACCAGATCAGGTCGATGCCCAGCTTCTCGGCCACCGGCCCCAGCAGGGGGACCAGGATGAAGGCCAGCTCGAAGAAGTCGAGGAAGAAGGCCAGCACGAACATCAGCACGTTGACGACGATCAGGAAGCCCAGCTTGCCGCCCGGCAGGCCGGTCAGCAGGTGCTCGACCCACAGATCGCCGTTGACGCCGCGAAATACCAGGCCGAACACCGTGGAGCCCACCAGGATGAACACCACGAAGCACGACAGCTTGGCGGTGGTATCCATGGCCTGGCGCATCAGGCCCCAATCCAGCTTGCGCTTCATCAGGGCCAGGATCATGGCGCCGGCCGCACCCATGGCGCCGCCCTCGGTGGGGGTGGCCACGCCGATGAAGATGGTGCCCAGCACCAGGAAGATCAGGATCAGCGGCGGCACCAGGCAGGTTACCGTCCGCAAAAGCAGCGCCATGCCGCGCAAGCTGCGGGCCTCGGGCGGCAGGGCGGGGGCATAGCTCGGCTTGATCATGGTGACCAGGAAGATGAAGCCGGCGTAAAGGCCGGTCAGCACGAAGCCGGGAATGAAGGCGCCGGCATACATGTCGCCCACCGAGCGGCCCAACTGGTCGGCCATGATGATCAGCACCAGAGAGGGCGGGATGATCTGGGCCAGGGTGCCCGACGCGGCGATGACGCCCGACGCGATGCGGCGGTCATAGCCGTAGCGCAGCATGATGGGCAGGGAGATCAGGCCCATGGAGATCACCGAGGCGGCCACCACGCCGGTGGTCGCCGCCAGCAGGGCGCCGACGAAGACCACGGCATAGGCCAGGCCGCCGCGGATGGGGCCGAACAACTGGCCGATGGTGTCCAGCAGATCTTCCGCCATGCCTGATCGTTCGAGGATCAGGCCCATGAAGGTGAAGAACGGAATGGCCAGCAGCGTGTCGTTGCGCATGATGCCGAATACGCGTTCGGGCAGGGCCTGGAACAGGCTGGCGTTCAGCAGGCCCAGCTCAATGCCCACCAGACCGAAGACGATGCCGTTGGCGGCCAGGGCGAACGCCACCGGGTAGCCGAGCAACAGGAAGAACACCAGTGCCGCGAACATCAGCGGCGCCATGTTGGCGATCAGGAATTGGGTCATGCCGCCTCTCCGTCCGCCGCGGTGTGGTGGTGGTGGCCGTGGTCGCCGCTATCGGGACGGTCGCCGGTCAGGATGGCGATCTTCTTGATCAGCTCAGACACGCCCTGCAGCATCAGAAGCGAGAAGCCCACCGGAATCATCAGCTTGACCGGCCAGCGGATCAGGCCGCCGGCATCGGACGACATCTCCATCATGATGAAGGACTTCATGAACATCGGCCAGGACAAGGTCAGGATCAGCAGCGCCATGGGGAACAGGAAGAACAGGGTTCCCAGGATGTCGATCCAGATCTGAGTCCGGCGCGACAGGCGACCGCAGATCACGTCGATGCGGATGTGTTCGTTGCGCAGCAGCGTATAGCCGGCGCACAGCAGGAACACCGTCGAGAACAGGTACCACTGCACCTCGAGCCAGGCATTGGAGCTGTTGGAGAAGATGTAGCGGAAGGTGGCGTTGCCGGAACTGACGATCACCATGACCAGGATCAGCCAATAGACGCTCCGCCCGACCCGTTCATTGATTCCGTCAATGAACGAACTGAGTGCCAGAAGTGGTTTCAACGCCGAATCCTCCCGTTCCCCTATGCGTGCCCCCTGTCGAGCACAAGGCGAGGTCCGGCTTATGCGCCGATTCCCCCGAAAATAATGGCATGCGCCCCCTAATAGGCCAATTGTGGACTTCCGAACCAGGGGTTTGGACTTAGGCTTCCAACAACTTCCATCCGTCCGGGCCGAAGGCCTCCAGCGGCTGGTAGCGGGTTTTGTAGGACATCTTGCGGCTCTCGGCGATCCAGTAGCCGAGATAGACGTAGGGCAGGGACTGGCGGCGCGCCTCGTCCACCAGCCACAGGACCATGAAGGTGCCCAGGCTGCGCGGCGCCAGATCGGGATCGAAGAAGGAATACACCGCCGACAGGCCGTCGCTCATGCGGTCCGACAGGCAGGCGGCGGCCAGATTGCCCTCGGCATCGCGAAATTCGACGATAAAGGTGTCGATGGGGCTGTCCTCGACCATGGAACGGTAGTCGTAGAACCCCATCAGCGCCATGTCGCCGCCCGAATGCCGCGATTCCTGATAGCGGGAGAACAGGCGGAACTGGTCGGCGGTGGCCCGGGCCGGCACCACGCGGGCCACCAGCCCGCCATTGGCGCGGGTCACCTTGCGCATGGTGCGGTCGGCCTGGAACCCTTCCGTGACGATGCGCACCGGAATGCAGGCGTTGCAGCCGGGGCAGGCCGGGGTATAGGCGATGGAATGGCTGCGGCGGAACCCGGCGCGCGACAGGGCCTCGTGCAGGGTCTCGGCGTCGGTGCCGTTCAGCTCGGTGACGATCTTGCGCTCGAGGCGTCCCGACACGTACGGGCAGGGCAGGGGCGCCGTGGTGAAGAAGAAGTGCGGCCGTTTAAGCGGAAAATGATCCATGGAAACCCGTTATCCGTCATCCCGGCCGAACCGTCCGGTTTCTCACATATAGGAGGCGGCGCCCGTCGCTGCCAGCCCCTTGAGTCAGCCGCCCCATTGGGCCGGATCGTTGACCACCACCGTCCCGGCCAGCATGTCGTGCACCGCGCGCCGCCGGGGATTGAACAGGGCCACCACCAGGATCAGCCAGCAGGTCACCGCCACCGAACCATAGAAGCAGACCGTCTGGATGGCGGCCTGCAGCAGGCTGGGGCGCCCGCCATTGTCGAAGGCGTTGGCTCCCACCGACATCACCCGGATCTTGGCCGCCCGCATGCCCAGGGTGGCGGCGCGGGGGCCGCCGATGGTCAGGGTGTGGTAGGCGATGGGCGTCAGGCCGATCAGCAGCATCATGGCGGGCCACAACAGACCCAGCGTCAACGCCCCCAGGATCACCGCCGCCATGAACACCATGCCGACCAGCAGGCCGACCACCACCAGATCGATGAGGTAGGCGTAGATGCGCCGCGCGGTGATGCCCATGTAGTAGCGGGGCTGGCCCCAGGGATCATTCCATTCCGGCGCGTTGTCGATGATGCGGGAGAACGGGGTGGGCGGCATCGCCATGGCGGCCGCCTAGCGCTTGGCCGGAGGGGCGGCGCCCTTCATGGGAACCGACAGGGACTGGGAATCCACCGGCCCCAGGTCGTTCTCGCGCAGCAAGATGATGCTGATGCGGCGGTTGCGCAGGCCCTTGGGGTCGCCCTTGTCCAGCGGCTCCTGATCGGCGCGGCCGACGATGCGGTCGATGCGGCTTTCCGGCACGCCCGAGGCGATCAGCGCCCGGCGGCTGGCCAGGGCGCGATCGGCGGACAATTCCCAGTTGGTGTAGCCCGAAGGATCGCGGAAGGGAACGGAATCGGTGTGGCCGGAAATGGAGATGCGGTTGTCGGGCAACTGGCGCACCACGCGGGACACCAGGTCGAGCATGGCCCGGGTGTGGCCGTAAGGGGCGCTGGAGCCCGACGGGAACATGGCCAGGCCCTCCTGGTCGGTGATCTGGATGCGCAGGCCTTCGGGCGTGTTGTCGACCAGCATGGAGCCCTGGAACTGCTTCATCTCCGGAATGCCCTTCATGGCGCCTTCCAGCACTTCCTTGGCCTTGTCGAACTTCTGCTGTTCGCGGTTCGCCATGGCCTCCTTGAATTCCTGTTCGGACATGCCGGAGCGGTCCTTGCCGCCCTGGCCCGGTCCCATGCCGTCGCCCTGGCCGGCGCCCTTGCCCGGGCCCAGGCTGCTGTCGCCCTCGTTTTCGGGGGCGAATTCCTTGGAGCCGGTCAGATCCTCGCCGCCCGGGCCGATGGAGGCGGGGGGCAGGTGCTGCACCAGGGAGGGCGACGAGGTGTTGGACACCTGGGCGCCCTCGCCGATCACCTTGCCGCCCAGCAGGCCGCCGGCGCCCGAGGCGCTCTTGGAGGCCATGGTGGGGGCGAAGTAGTTGGACACGCCGGTCAACTGCTCCTCGGTGACGGCGTTGAGCAGCCACAGCAGCAGGAAGAAGGCCATCATGGCGGTCACGAAGTCGGCATAGGCCACCTTCCAGGCGCCGCCGTGATGGCCGCCGGCCACCTTCTTGACCCGCTTGATGATGATCTGCTGACCGCCTTCCGCCATGTCCAGCCGCTCCTATGGCTCAGTCGGGAGGCAGGTTGGTGACGGTCTCTTCCAGTTCCTGGAAGGTCGGGCGCAGCTCGTCGGGCAGAATCTTGCGGGCGAACTCGATGGACACCTGGGGCGCGTAGCCCTGCATGTGGCCCAGCAGCCCGGCCTTGAGGGCCAGGAAGTAGTAGTGGTCGGAATCGAAACACAGCTGCATGTTGCGGGCGATGGGCGCCACGAAGGCGTAGGAGATCAGCACGCCCGAGAAGGTGCCCACCAGGGCCGCGCCGATCAGGTGGCCCAGCACTTCCGGCGGCTCGGTGATGGAGCCCATGGTGTGAATCACGCCCAGCACCGCCGCCACGATGCCCAGGGCCGGCATGGCGTCGCCCATCAGGTTCACCGCGTGGGCGATCTCGTGATAGTGCTTGTGGTGGGCTTCCAGCTCGCCGTCGATGATGGATTCCAGCTCGTGGGCGTTGCTGGTGCCGAGAGTCAGCAGCCGCAGATAGTCGCAGAAGAACGTGCGGGTGTGGTGGTCGGAGCTGAACTTGGGGAACTTGCCGAACAGCGGGCTCTCGTCGGGCTTTTCCACGTGGCTTTCCAGCGCCAGGTCGCCCTTGGTCTTGGCCAGCTTGAACACGGCGTACAGCACCGACAGCAATTCGATGTAATCGTCCTTGCCGTGGTGGGGGCCCTTGAACACCAGTCCGATATTCTTGCCGACGCCGACGATGATGGTCTTGGGGTTGCCGAGCAGCATGGAGCCGACGGCCGCGCCGATGATGATCAGCCATTCAAAGGGCTGGAACAGAACGCTCAGATGGCCGCCCGGCGCAGCATAACCGCCGATGACGCTGACGAATGTCACGACGATGCCAATGATTCCGAACATCTACTTCCCCTGGAGGCCATCCCGACAGGGACGGGCAGATCATCTCCTTACCACGGAGAATGCTATAATTCCCGCTCCATGTCTTGAGTCAACTGCCTTGTCGTGATGAAAAGCGTCTCTTTTCCGGTGTCAAGGGTAATGGCGCATTTGACCTGGGCGGTAGAAGGCTTTTAAATTCGAATCCCGCCTCCAGTGATGCCGAGCCGTTCATGTCCCTTGACCCCCGTTCTTTTCGCAAGACTTTGGGCTGTTTCGCTTCCGGCGTTACGGTAATCACCAGTCTGACCCCCGGCAGCAGGGAACCGGTGGGCGTCACCGTCAGCGCATTCAGCTCCCTGTCGCTTGATCCGCCGCTGGTGTTGTTCTGCCTGGGCAACAACACCTCCAGCATGGAGGCGTTCCGGACCTTCGGCCATTTCGCCATCAACATCTTGTCGGAACACCAGCGCGATCTGTCCATCCGCTTCGCCAGCCGGTCCGACGACAAGTGGCAGGGCGTGGTCCGGACCGAATGGAACAGCGGCGCGCCCATCCTGTCGGGATGCCTGGCCAATCTGGAATGCTCGCTGGTCAACGTCGTCGACGGCGGCGACCACCAGATCTTCATCGGCAAGGTGGAGAAGCTCAAGCACCAGGAGGGCGGCAGCCCGCTGGTCTATTTCCGCGGCAGCTACATGGACCCGGCAGCGGCGCATCTCACCGACGTGGTCTAAGGGCCCCAGGGCTCCCGGCGGGCAGAAGCCCGCCCGCGACGGCCCGTCTACCGCCCCCGTTCCAGAATCAGTACCGAACGCTTGTTGTCCAGCCCGAAGCGGTAGAGGCGGTTGACGCTCCACGCCGGCAGCATGTCGCCGTAATGGCGCGACAGCGGGTTTCCCGACTGGCCGGTGGCGATGACGAAGCGGCTGTCGGACAGGTCGGACAGATCGAACACCGCCCGCAATCCGGCTCCGTGGATCTGGGGGAAGCGCGTGGCGTTGTCCTCGACCCGGTAGGCGGCGCGGGCGACGGTGAAATCGTCGCCGTCGGCGGGCACCTGCAGGTCCGCCATGCCGCCCAGCAGGGGAATCCTGCCCAGCACCGGGTTCTCGAAGCGGGCCGGATGGGCGGCGCCCCAGCGCCACTTCTTCATGTCCTTGCCCCAGGCGGCGTCCAGGTCGGTCAGGGCCTTGTCCAGGCTGCGTTCGATCTGGTCGTCGCAGCTTTCCGCCTCGGGAGTATCGATGTTGTCGCACCAGTGGCGGCGCCGGGTCAGGATATCCATCAGCACCTGGGGCCGGACCCGCTCGAAGGCCTGGAACGAGTCCTTCAACTCGTCGGCGAGGATGGCGCGGTTGAGGCGGTTGAGCCAGGCGGCGAAGATCAGCGGCTCGGCACGGTCGCGGTCGGCCTTGCCGTCCCATTCGGCGATCTTGTGGGCGACATCGCGGGAGCGCGGGTCCTTGAATTCCACGCCGGTCAGCAGCTCCTTGATCTCGACGGCCTGCAGCGACACGGAATCGGCCTGGATGGCCATCATGTCCTCGATGGTCAGGCCCCGGCGTTCGCCCAGCAGGTCGCGGATGCGGGCGGCGCGGTAGCCCTCGGACCAGGTGGCGGAGATCAGGTGGGGATACTTGTCGCCCGTTACCTTGTTGTTGGCGTTGACCAGCACGCCGGACTTGGGGTTGAGGCTCTGGGGCAGCTTGGCGGCCGGCACCCAGCCGGTCCACTCGCCCTCGCCGGTCCAGCCGCGCACGGGAACGGTGCCGTTGCCCGACTTGCGGATGGGAATGCGTCCGGCGGTGAAGAAGCCCGTGTTGCCAGCGGTGTCGGCGTAGGCGATGTTCAGCACCGGGGCCTGCACCTCCTTGACCGCCTTGAGGAAGCCGGTCCAGTCGGTGGCCTGGTTCAGCAACAGCAGGGCCTGCACGCTGGTGTCGCCCTGGCCCAGCGCGGTGGCGGCCATGGTCACCACCTCGTCCTTGCCGGCGACGCCCTGGGCGAGGAGATCGGAAATCACCGGCCCGTGGCGGGTCTCGCGCACGGTCAGCACCTCATCCGGCTTGCCCTTGACCCGGATGGTCTCGGTGCGGGTGAGGAACGGGCGGTTGCCGTCGGTGGCGCGGTAGGCGGACTCGCCCGCCAGCTTTTCCACGAACAGGTCGACGGTATCGGCCTGGGTGGCGGTGAAGCTCCAGGCGATATGGCCGTTATGACCGATCAGGTGGAAGGGCAGGCCGGGAACGGTGGCGCCGGCCAGCTTGAGGTCGGGGGCCTCCAGCGCCGCCAGATACCACAGGATGGGGGCGCGGAAGCCCAGATGGGGATCGCCGGCCAGCAGCGGCTTGCCCGAGTGGGTGCGGGCGCCGCTCACCACCCAGACGTTGGAGGCCGGGGTGGGGCGGAGCGCCTCGGGGGACAGGTCCAGCAGCGCCTTGCCGCCCTCGGCCGACAAGGTCACCGGCGCATCGGCGGGATAGGCGGGGAACAGCTCGGCCAGCCGCTTGGCATCCAGGGTGCGGGCCAACTGGGCCCGCAGGATGTCGTCATGCCAGTTGCCGGTCAGCGTCATGGCCATGATCTTCTGCCAGACCATGGAATCGGCGATGGTCCACGGTTCGGGCTTGGTGCCGAGGATGGTGAATTCGGGCGGCAGGCGGTGGATGTTGTAGGACATCCAGGCATTGACGCCGTCGGCATAGGATTGCAGCGCCGACCGCGTCTGCTCCGACAGCGCGCCCAGCGACCGCTCGGCGGCGCGGTAGAGGCCCAGGGTGCGCATGTAGCGGTCGCTGGCCAGCCCCGGCTCGCCCACCACCTCGGCCAGCCGTCCGGCGCCTAGGCGGCGCTGGGCCTCCATCTGCCACATGCGGTCCTGGGCATGGACCCAGCCCATGGCGAAATAGGCGTCGTGACGGGTTTCCGCCTTGATGCTGGGGATGCCGACGCTGTCGCGGGTGATGGTGGTCTTCAACTGGATGCCGCCGACCGGATGACGGCCGTCGATGCGCGGCAGCGAGCCCATGGCCACCACGAACAGGGCGGAGAATCCGAGAAGGAGGACCAGGGCCACCGAATTGGCCACCTTGGCCCAGGTGGACATGGAATCGCCGATATGCGCGAAATCCTGGGCGCCCGGCTTGTCCCCGGCCGTCTTGTCGTTCTTCGCGGCGTTTTCCGGCACGGTTCCGCCCCCACATCCCCAGTTCAGGCGTTGACCCTCTTCCTACCCCGCAGCGGGCCATGAGTAAAGGCCGCATCGCCTTTGGCCGGGACGCCGCGGGCGTGGTATAGGTGTCGGCAATGCATTTTTCAGCAAGGACGAGGATTCCGATGATCGGTAAGTTGAACCATGTCGCCATCGCCGTGCCCGATCTGGCCGCCGCCACCGCGCTCTACCGCGACACCCTGGGGGCCAAGGTTTCCGCCCCGGTGCCGCAGCCGGCCCACGGCGTGACGGTGGTGTTCGTGGAATTGCCCAACACCAAGGTGGAACTGCTCCATCCCATGGGGGAAAAGTCGCCCATCGCCGGCTTCCTCGAGAAGAATCCGTCCGGCGGCATCCACCACATCTGCTATGAGGTCGAGGACATCCTGGCGGCCCGCGACAAGCTGAAGGCCTCCGGCGCCCGCGTGCTGGGCGACGGCGAGCCCAAGATCGGCGCCCACGACAAGCCGGTGCTGTTCCTGCATCCCAAGGACTTCTACGGTACCCTGGTCGAGCTGGAGCAGGCGTAACACCACTCCAACCCTTCTCGGCCACGCGGGGTTGACGGGGCGACCGCGTGGCCGAGGAGCACCTTGCATGAGCTGGTATTGCGACGTGGCGCCCGGCCACCCCTTTCACGGCCCCTATCACGACCAGGAATACGGCTTTCCACTGGCCGACGAGCGGGCGCTGTTCGAGCGCCTTTGCCTGGAAATCTTCCAGGCGGGCCTGTCCTGGCTGATCGTCCTCAAGAAGCGTCCGACCATGCTGGCGGCCTTCGACGGCTTCGAGGTGGACAAGGTCGCCGCCTATGGCGAGGCCGACATGCTGCGCCTGCTCGGCGATGCCGGCATCATCCGCAACCGCCGCAAGCTGGAGGCCATCGTCGAGAATGCTCGCCGTCTCCGGGCCCTGCGGGACCGCGAGGGCGGCTTCGCCGCCTGGATCGGGCGGCACCATCCGTTGACCAAGGACGGCTGGGTCAAGCTGTTCAAGGCGAATTTCGTCTTCATGGGCGGCGAGGTGGTCAACGAATTCCTGATGAGCATCGGCTATCTGCCCGGTTCCCACCGCGAGGATTGCCCGGTGTGCTTGCGGCTGAACGACCTGGACATCCCCTGGAAAAGGGTGGGGACGGAATTCTATTCGAAATAGGATGTTGCCGGGCTGTAAACAAAATGTGTATGCGACGTTATTGCAAGTAAACGGATGATCGATGGTGTCGGCCATTTGCGAGTTACCGGTGCATGCCATCGCTGCGTTGGCCGTAGATTGATGATTTGTAATTAGTATTGAGTATACCCTTTCCTGTGCCTATAGTTCTTCTCGGGGCGGCACTATCCGGGTAGGGGTGGCGATGTCTGAGAGCGATCTTGGGTCACGGTGTCGGAGCACGGCCGGGACCGTCGTCAGGGTCTTTGCCGGCCTGCTGGAAGAGCAGGCGGTCGGCGGGCAGGTTTCGGTGGATGCCATTCGACGGACCTGCGCGGTGGTCGGCGGGGGCGGCGAGATTCTCGACGACCTCTATGCCAGCAGCGAGCGGTCCTGCCAGGACATCTTCGTCCTGCGCCAGATGGACAGCCAGCGCACCAATTACATCGGCCGGATCGTCACCAAGGCCTTTGCCCACGTGCTGGACGACCGCGCGTCGGGAATCACCCGGTCCCATCTCGGCCGCTTCTTCACGGCGCTGCGCATGATCTTGGGGGAAGAGGTCTACGACGAGCTTCAGGGGCGCTGCGCGGCCATTGCCGCCGAAGTGTCGCGGGGAAGCGACGGCGTCACCCGGTGGGAGGCGTTCTACCAGCACCCCGACGTCATGCTGATCCGCGAGCGCGTGCTGGTGTCCATCGCCCGGACCTTCCGGCGCTTCGAGCCGCGCAAGGATTGGCTGATGATCGTCATGAATTCGTCGCCGGCCAACCGGTCCATCGGCGGCCGCGCCTTCGTGGCCGCCGCCCCGGCCAGGCGGGAGGCCGAAGAGTTCGGCGACGCCAAATTCCTGCTGGTGTTCGGCGCCCTGTTCGCCTCGTGCGATCCCAAGGCCATGGACGACGCCCATCGCGCCGACTTCCTGTCGCGCTGGCAGGTGGCGCCGGAAGCGGTGTTCGGGCCGATCCTGGTGGAACTGGCCCGCCTCCGGACCCGTCTGGCGGCCTGATCGCATGCCCTGAAACGGGAAACGGCAGGACCGCCTTTGGCGATCCTGCCGCATCCTACGTTCCTGGCCTCGGCCTTTCGGCGGACCTGGGACACGTTCCTCCCGACACTCAAGCCGCTTTGGCGCAACCGTTATCGGATGTCTTGCCCGTTTGCCGGGCTTGGGTGGCACTTTACGAAATATTCTGGCGGCCGTCACCCCATTTCTTTGTGAACATTTCGTAAATGGGGGTGGGTGCGAAAGTCTTGAAGCCGGGCGCCGAGGGGCGCATCGTGGTGGCAATACCGTCCCATTGTCCGGAGCCGGGCCATGCGCCGTTTCCTGCTGTTGTCCGCCGTGCTTTGCCTTTCCGCCCCCGCCGCCATGGCGCAGGGGCAGGGGGCCACGGCGTCGTCCGGCCCCATGGTCATCACCATTTCCAAGCTGGATTGCTCGCGGGTGATCCAGCACACCCCGGCCGCCGACGTGGCCTACAAGCCCGGCGTGGACGTGCACGGCAAGCCGGTGGTTCCGGCCGACGCCGATCCGAAGCAGGCCGAGTTCGCCAAGAAGATCCTGCCCGAGGTGCTGGAGATTCCGCTGACCATCAATCCGCTGACCTACAACAAGGCGAAGGCGGCCAACAAGAACAAGGCGACGGCGGCATCCGCCGTGGCGTCCAACACCCAGGCCATCACCACGGCCAAGGCCGAGGGAACCACCCTCAACACCCAGCTCACCACCCTCAACACCCAGAAGACGACCCTGACCAACACCTATAATTCCGATACGGCGGCGATCATCGCCATCACCGGCGGGGCCGGGGCGACGGATGCGGGGCTGCTGCGGGTCAGGGCGGCGCGGCAGGCGGCCGTCGATTCCGCCTATAACGGCAAGCTCACGTCCGTCAATTCCCAGATCGCCACGGTCAATTCGGCCATTGCCGCCAACACCACCACGGTCAGCAACCTGCAGACGCGGGACACCACGCTGCGGAGCGAATACGCCGACACCAACATGGCGACCGAGGGAACCCTGGCCGGATTGTCGGCCAAGGGGCTGGATTCGACCCAGATGAAGCTGGGGACCATCAAATACGACATCGCCCGCAACATCTTCACCTTCAACGACGAGCCCCTGATGTCCGAGGACCAGCGCGCCTTGGCCGAAGCCTGCGCCAAGCGCGGGGTGAGGGCGGGGGGAAGGTAGCGTTGCCAAGCCGGCCGCCTTTGCCTATTGTCGCCCCCCAGGATTGATCCGCGGGGTTCCATGATCTTCAATTCGTTCGAGCGCATGGTGGCGTTCCGCTATCTGCGGGCCCGGCGCAAGGAAGGCTTCATCTCGGTTATCGCCGGGTTCTCGCTGGCCGGCATCGGCCTGGGCGTCGCCACCCTGATCGTGGTGATGGCGGTGATGAACGGCTTCCGCCACGAACTGCTGGGCCGTATCCTCGGCATCAACGGCCATATCGGCGTCTACGGCTCGGGCGCGCCGCTCACCGGCTTCGATCCCCTGGCCGAGTCCATCCGCAAGCTGCCCGGCGTGACCAAGGTGATCCCCACCGCCGAGGGTCAGGTGTTCGCCACGTCTTCCGGCGGCGGTACCGGGGCCATCGTGCGCGGCGTGCGGTCGCAGGACCTGCTGACCCGCCCGGTCTTCCAGAAGAAGTATCGCGGCAATCCCGCCGACTTCGCCGGCGACGACGCCGTGGTCCTCGGCAAGCGCCTGGCCGAGAAACTGGGCGTGCGCATCGGCGATTCCGTCTCCCTGATCTCGCCCAAGGGCAACGCCACCGCCTTCGGCACCGTGCCGCGCATGCGCGGCTACCGGGTGGTGGGAACCTTCGACGTCGGCATGTTCGAATACGATTCCGGCTTCATCTTCATGCCGCTCGAGGCCGCCCAGACCTATTTCCGGCTGCCCGGCGCGGTCACCCAGATCGAGGTGTTCGTCGAGAATCCCGACATGGTCCCCGAGACCCGCAAGGCCATCTGGGACACGGCTGGCAACGACGTCACCATCTATGACTGGCAGCAGGCCAACGCCAATTTCTTCAACGCCATCCAGGTGGAGCGGAACGTCATGTTCCTGATCCTCACCCTGATCATCCTGGTGGCGGCGTTCAACATCATCTCCAGCCTGATCATGCTGGTGAAGGACAAGGGGCGCGACATCGCCATCCTGCGCACCATGGGGGCGACGCGCGGCATGATCCTGCGTATCTTCTTCCTGGCCGGCGCCTCGGTCGGCGTGGTGGGCACGGTGGCGGGCACCGTGCTGGGGGTGGCGTTCGCCACCAATATCGAGAATATCCGCCAGTTCATCCAATCCATCATCGGCCGCGAGCTGTTCGCCGCCGAGATCTACTTCCTGACCCAACTGCCCGCCCGGGTCGAGGTGCGCGAGGTGGTTACCGTTGTGTTGATGGCCCTGGGCCTGTCCTTCGCCGCCACCATCTACCCCGCCTGGCGCGCCGCCAAGCTCGATCCGGTGGAGGCCCTTCGTTATGAATAGCGACGGTCTGAAGCTGGAAAACATCCGCCGCACCTTCAAGCAGGGTAAGGAAGACCTGGAGGTGCTGAAGGGCGCCAACCTGGAGATCCGGGCGGGCGAGATCGTCGCCCTGGTCGGTCCCTCGGGGGCGGGCAAGTCGACCCTGCTGCACATCGCCGGCCTGCTGGAGCGCCCCGATTCCGGCGAGGTCCATCTGGCCGGCAACCCGGCCGGCGGGCTGGGGGAGAAGGAGCGCACCCTTCTGCGCCGTCTGCATCTGGGCTTCGTCTACCAGTATCACCACCTGCTGCCGGAATTCTCGGCCGCCGAGAACGTCATCCTGCCGCAGATGATCGCCGGGGTATCGCGGACCCAGGCGCGCGAGCGGGCCTTGGACCTGCTGGATCGCATGAAGCTGGCCGAACGGGCCGAGCACCGCCCCGGCCAACTGTCGGGCGGCGAGCAGCAGCGTGTCGCCATCTGCCGCGCCCTGGCCAACGGCCCGCGCGTCCTGCTGGCCGACGAGCCCACCGGCAACCTCGATCCCCACACCGCCGAGGGCGTGTTCGACGAGTTGATCCGTCTGGTCAAGGGCTCGGGTGTGGCGGCGCTGATCGCCACCCACAACCCCGACCTCGCCGCCCGCATGGACCGGGTGGTGAGGATGAGCGAGGGATTGCTGGTCGAGCAATAGGCGTCCGATTCGGAGCGCGGGCGTCCCGCCCGCTGGGAGGCGTTCACCGTGACCGCTTTCAAAGGGTGGGTCTCGCGCGGCTATCTTCCCCATTTCGACACCCCGGACGTGATCCAGTCCGTGACCTTCCGGCTGGCCGACAGCTTACCCGCCGAAATCATGGCGCGGATCAATTCCGAAGCTGGGGCCTCGGCCGAGGTGGACGCTTATCTCGATGCGGGGCATGGCCGCTGCCTGTTGCGGCAGGCGGAAATCGCCGATCTGGTCGAGCGGGCTTTGCTGCACTTCGATGGGGAGCGCTATCGCCTCCTGGCCTGGGTCGTAATGCCGAACCATGTCCATGTGCTGGTACAGCCCGGTGTTCCGCTGGCCGAGCTTCTCCATACATGGAAGTCCTTCACCGGCAAGGCGGTCAACCGCCTGCTTGGCGACACGGGAACCATCTGGCAGCCCGACTATTTCGACCGTTTCATCCGCGATGAACTCCACCTGGCGGCCGCCATCGCCTATTTGGAGAATAACCCGGTCAAGGCGGGCTTGTGCCTGAAGGCAGAGCAGTGGCGGTGGGGGAGCGCCTATTGGCGCGGGGGGTGATGCGGGCGGGACGCCCGCGCTCCAAGGGAC